>NZ_JBLMKT010000013.1:0-48440 GCF_047779955.1 Streptomyces lothianensis
CGTTGATCACGCTGCCCCGCCGGGGATCCTCAAGATCCCCGACAGAGTCAGCGTCGAATCCTTCATCCGGCCGGGCCTCCCGCGTCACACTTCGACCTGAAACTCCCACCAGGCCTTCAAGGCGCCGCAGTCCGATGGCGGCCTGATCCGCCGGACACCCCTAGAGGTACGGGCCTCCGGTGCGGCCCGCCGTTCCGCCCTCTTCCTCCTCGTGGCCGCCGGCGCCCGGGGGCAGGGCGCGGCGCATCTGCTCCAACTGGGCGCGGGCCGCCATCTGCTGGGCGAACAGCGTGGTCTGGATGCCGTGGAAAAGACCCTCCAGCCAGCCGACCAACTGGGCCTGCGCGATCCGCAGTTCGGCATCCGTCGGGGTCGCCCCGTCGGTGAACGGGAGGCTCAGGCGCTCCAGTTCCTCGACCAGCTCGGGCGCGAGGCCGTCCTCGAGCTCCTTGACCGAACTCTTGTGAATGTCCTTGAGCCGCGCGCGGCTCGCCTCGTCCAGAGGTGCCGCCCGCACTTCCTCCAGAAGCTGCTTGATCATGCTGCCGATGCGCATGACCTTGGCGGGCTGCTCGACCATGTCCGTCACCGGGACCTCCCGGGACTCCTCGTCGCCATCGCCCCCGCCGAGAGCCATTCCGTCCTGGCCCACGACCAGGATCTGAGGGTTCTCCGGTGACCTGTCGTTCCTCGGCATCTCCATACCGCCATTCTGTCCCACACCGACCCCCCGCTGGGGCGGCACCCCACTGTCGGGTGACCAAGGCGCTCTGGGCACAACCGTCAGCGCCCGCCCGGGCTTCCAGGACAGACCCGGTCCAGCAATCTCAGCCCGCCCCGGAGCCCAGAACGAGCCCGGTCCAGCAATCTCAGCCCGTCCGGCGTTTGAGGACGAGCGCGTTCAGCGCGAGAGGGGGCAAGGGGCGAAGCCCCAGGTGTCCCACCCACCCCGTGGGTGCCCCGCACAAGCGGACCCGCCCACCCCTGGGCCCCGCCCACCCCGTGGGTGCCCCCAGAGGTCCGGGGGCTACGCCCCCGGCTTCGGGAAGGGGCGGGGTGGGGAAAAACTCATCCGCGCCGAAGCCGCACCGCCAGCGACCCCAGCCCCAACCCGATCAACACCAGCCCCGTGCCCAACGGCAGAACGACCGGGGCCGCATCCCCCCGCCCCATACCGGCCCCCGACGCACCGCCCATGTCCTGAGCCGCCGCACCCCGGGGAACCTGACCGAGACGCTGAGGCAAAGCCTCCGTGTCCACAGTGGACGTGGACGCGGGCGTCGCCCTCGGCACAACGGGCACGGACGTGGGCGTGGGCACAGGCGCGGACGTGGACGCGGGCACCGACATGGGCGCGGGCACCGACGTGGGCTCGGGCGCCGACGGCGGCTCCGACGACGCCCCCCGCCGCACCTCCCGCCCAGGCCGCTCCCGCCCCTCACCCGGCCGGCTCCCCGCCCTGGATGCCTCCACCCCGGGCGTGGCCGGCCGTTCGGAGCGGGCGGCCGACTCACCCACGTAGGAGCCGCTCCCATGCACCTGAGAGATCCCGTACGCCCGCGGGAGGGGCAGACAGACCAGCGCGACGGGCAGCAGGACGAGCCCCACCATCAGCAGCAGATCCCTGAACCGTCCGCTCATGGTCCGCCCCCTCCCGGTCCGGATCGCCAAGAACGCAAAGAACGCCAAGAAGCCGTACCGCCAGCGTCACATGACGTGAGATTTCCGGCATCTCGGCCGATTCTGGGCCACCAGGACCGGGGGGCGCCCGCACGGCGCATGCCTCAACCCACGACCGGCACCGCCTCAACGTATGACCCGCACCGCCTCAGCGAATGAGCAGCACCTTCCCCACATGCCCGCCCTGCTCCAGGACCCGGTGCGCCTCGGACGCCTCGCTCATCGGCAGCGTCCGGTCGATCACCGGCCTGATCCGCCCCGCGCCGATCAGCGGCCACACATGCTCCCGCACGGCCGCCACGATCGAGGCCTTCTCGCCGAGCGGACGCCCCCGCAGCGAGGTCGCGGTGATCGCGGCCCGCTTGCCGAGCAGCGTGTTGAGGTTCAGCTCGCCCTTCACCCCGCCCTGCAGCCCGATGATGGCGAGCCGACCGCTCACGGCCAGGGCCTGCACGTTCCGGTCGAGGTACTTCGCGCCCATGATGTCGAGGATGACGTCCGCGCCCGCGCCGTCCGTCGCGGCCTTCAGCTCTTCGACGAAGTCCTGTTCGCGGTAGTCGATCAGGATGTCCGCGCCGAGTTCCGCGCAGCGCTCCAGCTTCTCCTTGCCGCCCGCCGTCACCGCGACCCTCGCGCCCACGGCCTTCGCGAGCTGGATGGCCATCGTGCCGATGCCGCTGGCCCCGCCGTGCACCAACAGCGTCTCGCCGGGGCGCAGATGGGCCACCATGAACACGTTCGACCAGACGGTCGAGACGACCTCGGGCAGCGCGGCCGCGGTCACCAGGTCGACCCCGTCGGGAATCGGCAGCAACTGCCCGGCCGGTACGGCCACTTGCTCGGCGTAGCCGCCACCCGCGAGCAGCGCGCACACCTCGTCGCCGACCGCCCAGCCGCTCACGCCGGGCCCGAGTGCGGCGATCCGCCCGGAACACTCCAGGCCCGGGTACGGGGACGACCCGGGCGGCGGGTTGTAGAAGCCCTTGCGCTGCAGCAGATCGGCACGGTTGACCGCACTCGCGGCCACCTCGACGAGCACCTCGCCCTCGGCCGGCACGGGATCGGGGACCTCGGCCCACTGGAGCGCTTCGGGTCCACCGGGTTCAGGGATCGTGATCGCAAACATGAGGCCGAGGCTACTCGTCGGCCCCTGCCTCCTACTGCTGCGGCAACGGTCGCGTATCCGGCCGCTGCGGAGCCGAAGGCGTCGCGCGGACGATGGTGATGAGACGGTCCGTCAGCTCCAGTGGGGAGGCCGCCGGGTCGTCGTAGGCGAGCAGCCGGTGCCCGCGCAGAACGCTGACCACCAGGTCCTCCGTCTCGCGCACGCTCTTGCCGACCTCGGCCTTTATCACCGGCCGCTCCACCAGATCGAGCCCGGAGCCCTGCTGGATCAGGTCCTCCATGACCGTGCCCGCACTGGGGCTGAGCACCGAGAGGCCGAGCAGCCGCCCGGCCGCGCTCGCGCTGGTGATGACCGCGTCGGCGCCGGACTGGCTCAGGAGCGGTGCGTTCTCCTCCTCCCGTACCGCCGCGACGATCTTCGCGCGCCGGTTCAGCTGGCGGGCGGTGAGCGTGACCAGGACCGCCGTGTCGTCGCGCTGGGGTGCGACGACGATCTGGTTGGCCTTCTGCAACTCGGCGTGGAGCAGGACATCGCTGCGGGTCGCATCGCCGACGATGCCGACGAACCCCTCGGCGGTGGCCGCCTCGATCACCTTGCTGCTGGGGTCGACCACCACGATCTGCGTCTTCTTCAGACCCGTGGCGCACAGGGTCTGGATCGCCGAACGGCCCTTGGTACCGAAGCCGATGACGACGGTGTGGTCACGCAAGGAGGACCTCCAACGGTTCAGCCGCCACTCCTCCCGGGTGCGCTCGGTGAGGACCTCGAGAGTGGTGCCGACCAGGATGATCAGGAAGAACACACGCAGGGGTGTGACGATGAAGATGTTGACGATACGGGCGAAATCGCTGGCCGGGGCGATATCGCCGTAGCCGGTGGTGGAGAGGGTGACCGTCGCGTAGTAGAAGGCGTCGAGCAGGTCGACCTCGCCGTCGACGCTGTCGCTGTAGCCGCCGCGGTCCAGCCAGACGAGCATCGCTGTCGTGAACAGGATCGTCAGCGCCATGCCGACGCGCTTGGCGACCTGCCGCAGCGGCCGTTCGACGACGCGTTTGGGCAGATGGACGCGGGCGTTGACGAGGCGTTCCTCGGCCTCGCGCGCCATCACGTCTCTGCCGTGCTGTTTCACGTGAAACATCCCTCCGGTGACAGCTGCAACAGCGGTGACAGCGCCCATGGCAGGTCGAGGATCTCCAGTTCCTGCCCGGGCATCGCCCCGCCCGGCGGCACCACCGCGAGCGCGTCGGCGGCAGCGATCCCGCGCAGCATCGCGGGCCCGTTGTAGTGCAGCGGTACGGCTTGTTCCGGGCGCTCGCCACGCAGGACGACCGGCACGAGGCGGGTGTCGTACGGGTGGCCCTGGATCTCGTCCCGGGTGGGAGCGTAATACGGCGCGGGGGCCGGGCGGCCACCGAGGCGGCGCAGCAGCGGCTCGGCGAGGGTGAGCAGACCGGAGACCGCGGCGAGCGGGTTCCCGGGCAGGCCCACGAGGTGGCGGCCGCCGGGCAGAGCGGCCAGGAGCATCGGATGGCCGGGGCGCACCTGCACGCCGTCCACGAGGAGTTCGGCGCCGAGCCTGCGCAGGGTCGGGTGCACGTGGTCGACCGGTCCTGACGCGGTGCCGCCGGTAGTCACGACGAGGTCCGCGGGGGACTCCTCTACCGCCTTGAGCAGGGCGTTCGCATCGTCGCCGAGGCGCCGTACGGAGATCACCTCGGCGCCGAGGCTGCGCAGCCAGGGCGGCAGCATCGGGCCGAGTGCGTCCCGGATCAGCCCCTCCTGGGGAAGCCCCTCGGTCAGCAGCTCATCGCCCAGGATCAGCACCTCGGCCTTCGGCCGGGCGGCGACCTCGAGACTGTCGTAGCCCGCGGCGGCCGCGAGGCCGAGGACGGCGGGCGTGACCAGGGCGCCCGCGGGCAGCAACTGCTCACCGCTGCGGCACTCCTGGCCGCGCGGGCGGATGTCCTGGCCGGGCACGACCTCGCGCTGCGGGTGCAGCCCGCCGTGTTCGTCCATCACCCCGTGCTCGCTGCGCAGGACGGCCGTGGCCTCCTGCGGCACGCGGGCGCCGGTGGCGATCCGTACCGCCTCGCCGTCCGCAAGCGGACTGGGGCGGTCGTGCCCGGCGAGAAGCGCGTCGGGACGCACATCCCAGGGGCCCGGCCCCGCCACGGCCCAGCCGTCCATGGCGGAGGTGTCGAAGGAGGGGAGGTCGGTGAGGGCGGTGAGGGGGGTGGCGAGGGTGTGGCCGAGGCTCGCGTCGAGGGGGAGGGGGGTCGGGGTGGCGGTGTGGGTGTGGGAGCCCTGGGTGGTCCGGGGGGTGGCGAGGGAGCCCTGGGTGGTCCGGGGGGTGGCCTGGGTGGCCTGCGCGGCGGGTCGGGTGGCGCGGGCTGCCTCGGCGGCGGCTCGGGTGGCGCGGGTGCGGGCTTGCGGCCAGGGGGTGGCGTGCGGGTGACGGGGTTTCCGGTGAGCCGAGTCGCCGGAGTGGCCGTGCTGACCGGAGTGGCCGTGCTGACCGGAAGGCGGCTGGTGGCCCGGGTGGGTGGGGTGCGGCTGGTGTTCCGGACGGTCGGCGTACGTGGGGTCCGGGTCCTGGGCGGAACGCCCAGCCGGACCAACAGGCGAACCCCTGTGCCCGGACACCTCGTTGACCAGGGCGAGGGCCTCGTCGACCTCCGGGTCGGAGTCCTCGGCGGGGAGGTGCTCACTCGGTGCCGAATACCGGCGCGGCGGCGCGCTGTCCGGGCTGCGGCGGCGGCCCGGACCGGGCACGGGATGCGCGGTCATTCGGCGGCCGGCTTCTGCCCGGGACGGTCCACGTCCGGCTGGTCCGCGGCCGGGCGGTCCGCGGCCGGGCGGTCCGCTCGCGCCTGGTCCCCGTCCGGTCGGTCCTCGTCGGCCCAGCGGGCCGCGAGGGCCACGGCCTTGCGGCCCGCCTCGGCGACCGCCTCGGGGCCGCCGCCCGCGCGGGCCGCCGCGTAGCCGACCAGGAAGGTCGTCAGCGGCGCCGCGGGCCGGGCGACGCCGTGGGCGGCATCGCGCGCGAGGTCGAGGAGCAGGGCGGTGTCGACGTCCAGGTCGAGACCCAGTTCGTCCTTGACTGCGGTGATCCATTCATCCAGCACGCGTTCATGCTCCCTGATCCGTGCCCGGGCTTCGGCGATGTCCTCCCAGGTGTCGCAGTCGAACGCGGCACGGGAGTCCTCCGGCTCGCTCACCCGGGTGAGCGCGAGTCCGGTGGTCAGCAGTCTGAGCGGCAGCCCGGTGAAACCATCGTGCTCGGCGTACAGCCGGTCGAGCCCGCGCCGCAGCGCCGAACGCCGGTAGACGGCGACGAGAGGCTGATCACGCCCGCCCGCATCGGTGAACAGCGCACCGTCGACGGGCGTCCCGGCGGCTTCGAGCGCGCCGAGGAGAAGGCCGACAGTGGAGTCGGCGAGGAAAGGGAGGTCGGCGGAGAGCACCAGGACGAGAGGGTCGGCCGCCTGTCCCCGCACGGCGTCTGCCCGCTCCCGCACAGGCTCTCCCCGCGCCCGCAGGGCCTCCGCCCGCTCCAGCGCCTCGACGCCCGCCGCCAGCGCGGCCAGCGGCCCGCCGCCCGGCGGGTCCTCGCGCGCCCATACGACGGGCCGCGACGTGGACCGCGGCGGCGCGACGACGACCGTGGTGCCCGCCGCCGCGCAGGCGGCGAGCACCCGGTCGAGCAGGGCACGCCCGCCCACCTGCACGGCGGGCTTGTCCACACCGCCGAGGCGCTTGGCGGCGCCTCCGGCCAGCACTACGGCGTCATACGCGGTCACCCGACGAGTATGAAGGCACGGTGGATCTCTGCGGCCCCCTCGGGCGGTCGGACGCGGAGGGACTTACGTCACTACGTGCCCGCACCCGGTGCCCCACAGGAAACGGCACCGGTGCCCCACGGGCAACGGCAGCCGCCGCCTCACAGGCTCCGCAGCAACACCGCCGGCTGCTCCACACAGTCCGCCACGTACCGCAGGAACCCGCCCGCCGTACCCCCGTCGCACACCCGGTGGTCGAAGGTGAGCGACATCTGGACCACCCGGCGCACGGCCAACTCCCCCTGGTGCACCCAGGGCCTGGCCACGATCCGCCCGATGCCGAGCATCGCTGCCTCGGGGTGGTTGATGATCGGTGTGGAGCCGTCGACGCCGAACACACCGTAGTTGTTGAGCGTGAACGTGCCGCCCGTCAGCTCGGCGGGCCCGAGCCGCCCCTGTCTGGCCTGCTCGGTCAGGCGGGCGAACTCGGCGCTCAGCGACTCGGCGTCCCTGGTGTGCGCGTCCTTCACCACGGGCACCACGAGACCGCGTTCGGTCTGCGCGGCGAAGCCGAGGTGCACCCGGTCGAGCCGGATGATCTCCCGGGCGCCCACGTCCACCGTGGAGTTGAGCTCCGGGTAGCGGGCGAGCGCAGCCGTGCAGATCCGCCCGAACAACGCGAGCAGCGAGATCTTCGGCCCGCCCGCCGCGTTCATCGTCGTGCGCGCGGCCATCAGCTCCGTGGCATCGGCGTCCACCCAGACCGTGACGTCGGGTATCTCGCGCCGGCTGCGCGACAGCTTGTCGGCCACGGCACCCCGTACGCCACGCAGCGGGATCCGCGTACCCTCCGCGCCGCGGTGCGTCACGGGCGCGCTGGAGGAGGCGGTGGAGCCGGTGGCCGAGGCGGCGGAGGGGGCAGCGGCGTGGGCCCGCTGCTCGGCCGCCCGTACGGCGGATTCGACATCGGCGCGCAGGATCAGCCCCTCGGGCCCCGATCCGGTCATCTCCCGCAGATCAAGACCGTGCTCCCGTGCCAGCCTCCGTACGAGAGGGGAGATCACGGGGACGGGCCCCTCGAAACCGGCATCCACGGATCCGGCGCCCGTGAACGCGGCCCCCGGCCCGGCCGCGGACGCAGACGCAGACGCAGACGAGGGCACGGAAGCAGACGCCGCCGCGGGCGCAGGCGCCGACTCGGGTGCGGCGACGGACCTGGACGCGGGCGCGGGTGAAGCCCCGGAGTCGGGCGCGGAACCGCCCCCCGCCCCCGAAGCCGCCCGTACCCGCCGCCGACGCGCGGGCGCGGCTCCCGTGCCGTACCCGACCAGAACGTTCCCGGACCCCTCGGCCTCACCGGCCTCGGCGCCCCCGGCCGCCCCCTTGGCAGCACCCGCAGCACCATCCGAGGCCCCGGTACCGGCCTCGACATCCGCCCCGGACGAAGCCCCGACGGCCACCGTCAACAGCGGTGCGCCCACCGGGAGTTCCGCCCCCTCCTCACCGAAGCGGGCCGTCACCACCCCGGCGTATGGGCACGGCACCTCGACCATCGCCTTGGCCGTCTCCACCTCGACCACCGGCTGGTCGATGGTGACGACATCGCCCACCGCCACCAGCCAGCGGACGACCTCCGCCTCGGTGAGCCCTTCACCGAGATCGGGCAGCTTGAACTCGAGCACCTGCGCCATCAGCCGACACCCCCCGTGGAATCCGACAGGCCCGAGGAGGCCGCCGGGCCGACCGGCCCCTCCGCCTCCCACTGCAGCCGCGCCACCGCGTCCAGAATCCGGTCCACGCCGGGCAGATGATGCCGCTCCAGCATCGGCGGCGGATACGGGATGTCGAAGCCTGCGACCCGCAGCACCGGCGCCTCCAGGTGGTGGAAGCACCGCTCGGTGACCCGCGCGGCGATCTCGCCGCCGGGCCCGCCGAACCCGCTCGACTCGTGCACGATCACCGCCCGGCCCGTGCGCCGCACGGAGGCGCAGACCGTCTCGTCGTCGAAGGGCACGAGCGAGCGCAGGTCCACGACTTCGAGATCCCACCCCTCCGCCTTCGCCGCCTCGGCCGCCTCCATGCAGACCGGGACCGAGGGCCCGTACGTGATGAGTGTGGCGCTGCGCCCCGTCCTGCGCACCGCCGCCTTGCCTATCGGTTCAACGGCCGTCGGCGCCTCGGGGTTCCAGGAATCCTTCGACCAGTAGAGGCGCTTGGGCTCCAGGAAGATCACCGGATCGTCCGAGGCGATGGACGCCCGCAGCAGCCCGTAGGCGTCCTCGACCGTGGCCGGGGCGACGACATGCAGGCCGGGGGTGGCGATGTAATACGCCTCGGAGGAGTCGCTGTGGTGCTCGACGCCGCCGATCCCGCCGCCGTACGGCACCCGGATGGTCAGCGGGAGGCCCATCGCGCCCTTGGTGCGGTTGCGCATCCGCGAGACATGCGAGATCAGCTGCTCGAAGGCCGGGTAGGCGAAGGCGTCGAACTGCATCTCCACGACGGGCCGCAGCCCGTACATGGCCATGCCGACCGCGGTGCCGAGGATGCCCGCCTCGGCGAGCGGGGTGTCGGTGACGCGGTCCTCGCCGAACTCCTCGGCGAGTCCGTCGGTGATCCGGAAGACGCCGCCGAGCGTGCCGACGTCCTCGCCCATGACATGGACGTTCGGGTCCTCGGCGAGCGAGTCCCGCAGCGCCCGCTGCAGGGCCTGCGCCATCGTGGCCGGCTTGCTGCCGGCCTTCTTGGCGGTGCCGGCGGTGGTGGCCGTGGTCATCGCTGCTGCTCCGCTTCCGATTCCGCATCCAGCTCGGCCCGCAACTGGGCTGCCTGCTCACGCAGTTGGCTGGTCTGCTCGGCGTACACATGGGTGAACAGGTCCATGGGATCGAGCACCGGATCCGCGTTCATCCCCTGGCGCAGCCGGGCCGCGAACTCCTCCGCGTCCTCCCGTACGGCCTCGATCCGCTCTTCGTCGAGCAGTCCGCGGCCGGTCAGCTCGCGCTCCATCAGATCGATCGGGTCATGTCCGCGCCAGGTCTCGACCTCGGCCTCGCTGCGGTATCGACTCGCGTCGTCGGCATTGGTGTGCGCGTCCATGCGGTACGTGACTGCCTCCACGAGCGTGGGGCCCTCGCCGGAGCGCGCCCGGCGCACGGCCTCGCCGAGCACTTCGTGCAGCGCGGCCGCGTCGTTCCCGTCGACCAGGCGGCCCGGCATCCCGTAGCCGACGGCCTTGTGGGCCAGCGACGGGGCGGCGGTCTGCTTGGCGAGCGGTACGGAGATCGCGAAGCCGTTGTTCTGGACGAGGAAGACGACCGGGGCCTTCCACACGGCCGCGAAGTTCAGCGCCTCGTGGAAGTCGCCCTCGCTGGTGCCGCCGTCGCCCACCATGGCGAGCGCCACGACGTCATCGCCCTTGAGGCGGGCGGCGTGGGCGAGGCCCACGGCATGCGGGAGCTGGGTGGCGAGCGGGGTGCTCAGCGGCGCGATGCGATGTTCGTACGGGTCGTAGCCGGTGTGCCAGTCGCCGCGCAGCAGGCCCAGCGCCTGCACGGGGTCGAGGCCGCGGGCCACGGCGGCGAGCGTGTCGCGGTAGGAGGGGAACAGCCAGTCCCGCTCTTCCATGACCAGCGCCGCGGCGATCTCGGCGGCCTCCTGGCCGGTGGTCGACGGATAGACGGCGAGGCGGCCCTGCTTGGTGAGGGCGGTCGCCTGCGCGTTGTATCTCCGCCCGCGCACCAGCTCGCCGTACAGCTTCAGGAGCAGCTCGGAGTCGGCTTCCTTCGCCCTGCCCGTGCCGAGCACCCGGTAGGGCTCCGGGTCCGGCAGCAGCGGAGCGGGGTCCGTGCGGGGCTTCCAGGCGGGCGGCGGCGTGGGGCGGCCGGCCTCCCGCTGCTCCATCACCGGTGTGCTGTGTTTCGTGCGCGTGGACACCGCTTGCACCTCCTTGTGGGAGCGGTGTGGCCGCTCCTCGTGGGAGCAGCCTTCGGCAGCGCGGTTGTGATGCGCCTCACCAACCGATTGTTCGGTCGTCGGCACATTTTGGCTACAGGCCCCTCCAGGCTGTGGACAAACGGTTCTCCACAGCCTGGGATAGACGCATAACGTCCATGGTAGGGAGGCGGGGGGACATGGCATCTGAACGAATGGCCGAAGACGGAAGCGGAACCGGATCCGGAACCGGACGGGCACCCGAGCAGCCCGCCGCCCTCGCGACGGACGGCATGGAGGAACCGCCGCGACCGCTCGACTCCATCGACCGGTCGATCCTGCGGATACTGCAGACGGACGGTCGCGCCTCGATACGCTCCGTGGCCGAACGCGTCCACGTCTCCCGCGCCAACGCCTACGCCCGTATCAACCGCCTCATCGACGACCGGGTGATCCGCGGCTTCGGCGCCCGCATCAACCACGAACGGGCAGGCCAGGGCGCCTCCGCGTACATCACCCTGAAGATCGTCCAGAACTCCTGGCGCACGGTCCGCGAGCAGCTGCGCGCCCTGCCGGGTGCGGCACACATCGCGCTGGTCAGCGGCGATTTCGACGTACTGCTCCTCGTCCACACCCCGGACAACCGCACCCTGCGGGAACTCGTCCTGACCCGGCTGCAGTCGATCCCGGAAATCCTGAGCACGCGGACGCTGCTGGTGTTCGAGGAGACGGACCTGGATCCGGCTCCTCAGGGGTGAGATCCGGCTCCTCAGGGGTGAGCGGTCAGTCCTCCACCCGCAGGCCGCGGAAGGCCAGCTGGATGACGGCTTCGGCGATTTCCTCGCCGTCCGTGCCGCGAGGGTCCGGGCGGAACCACTCCACCAGGGAGTTGATCATGCCGAAGAGGAGGCGGGTCGCCAGGCGGGCCTCCACATCCCCGCGCAGGTCGCCCTCCGCGATCGCGGACTTCAGGAGGTCGGCGACCCGGTGGTCGAAGTCGCGGCGGCGCTCCATGGCCCAGCGTTCGGTCCCGGTGTTGCCGCGGACGCGCAGCAGCAGCGTCACGTACGGCAGTTCGTCGGTCAGGACGCGGACCATGCGCCGCGTCACGTATTCGAGCCGCTCCACGGCCCGGCCCTCGCGTGCGCCCTGTTCGTCGAGGATGCCGAAGAGACCGTCGAGCGCGCGGCTCACCGCGCGGCGCAGCAGCTCCTCCTTGCCGGAGACATGGTGGTAGATCGAGGACTTGGAGATCCCGGCCGCCTTGGAGAGGTGCTCCATGGAGGTGCCGTCGTAGCCGCGCTCGTTGAAGACCTGGACGGCCACGGCGAGGAGGGTCTCGGGCGTGTACGTATCGCGCTTGGCGCCGCCTGCCGGGCCAGGCCCCTGGCCCGTCGTGCGGCTTGTCGCGTGGCCGGCCGCCTGGTTCGTCGTGTGGTTCGCCGCCTGGTTCTTCGTGTGGTTCGTCGGTTTCATCGGGAGGACCGCTTCTCATACAGGGCCGCGTGGCGGTGCAGGGCGGGGCTCGGGGCGTAGCAGCCGTCGGACCGGTGACACCGGTGCATGGCCTCGAGGAGATCGCGCACCCAGGGCGAACCGAGCCCCTCGGCCCACTCCAGCGGGCCGAGGGGATAGTTGACGCCCAGTTTCATCGCGGTGTCGATGTCCTCGGCGCTCGCCACACCCTGCGCCACGGCGTCCATGGCGAGGTCGACCAGACGGGCGACCGTGCGCGCCACGATCATGCCCGAGGCGTCACCGATGACGCTGACCTTCTTGCCGAGCTTCTGGAAGAGCCCGATCGCGTACCGCAGGTCGCGTTCCACGACCTCCTGGCCCGGTGCCAGGGCGATCCGCGTACAGCTGCGGTAGTCGAGCGCGAGGTCGAAGAGTATGTGGTCGTCGGGCACCTGGCCGGTGGACAGACTGCCGTCGACGAGGCCGAGTTGGGTGCCGTACGGGAGGGTGATCGTCCCCTGTCCCGGGGAGACCTCGAGTACGTCGTCGAGGTTCACCTTGATCCCGGCCTCGCGAATCAGCTCGGTCAGCTCGGCCGCGGGGCCGAGGTCCGGACGGATCGTGACCGCCTCCGGCGCCTCGCACAGCGGTTCGGTGCGCGGTACGGGCGGCTGCGCCGGCTTGCGGTCCGCCGCGTTCTTGCCGTCCGCCGCGCCCGTCCCGTACGAGAACCAGCCCTGCCCCGACTTCCGCCCGAGCCGCCCCGACTGCACGAGCCTGCGCTGCGCGAGCGAGGGCGGGAACTTCGGATCGTGGTGGAAGGACTCCCAGACGGAGCGCGTCACCGCCTCGTTGACGTCCTGGCCGATCAGGTCCGTGAGCTCGAACGGCCCCATTTTGAAGCCGCCGCTCTCACGCAGGACCGCGTCGATCGTGGCCGGATCGGCCACGCGCTCCTCGTAGAGGCGGAACGCCTCCGCATAGAAGGGGCGCGCGAGGCGGTTGACGATGAATCCGGGGGTGTCGGAGCAGCGGACGGGTGACTTGCCCCAGGCCAGCGCCGTCTCGTACGCGCGCTCGGCCGCCTGTGCGTCGGTCGCGAAGCCGCTGACGACCTCGACGAGCGGAAGCAGCAGCGCCGGGTTGAAGAAGTGCAGACCGACGAAGCGGCCGGGCAGCCGCAGCGCGCCCGCGATCTGTGTGACGGACAGCGAGGAGGTGTTGGTGGCGAGCAGACAGTCGTCGGCGACGGACTCCTCCAGCTCCCGGAAGAGCGCCTGCTTCGCCTCGACGTGTTCGAGGATCGCCTCCACGACGAGTCCGCAGCCCGCAAGCTCGCCGATCGCGCCCGTCGGGATGAGCCGGCCGCGCGCGTCGTCCCGCCTCTCGGGCGTGATCCGGCCCTTCTCGACCATCCGCTCCAGACGGCGGGAGATCACCTCGGCGGCTTCGGCCGCGCGCCCGGGCAATGCGTCATACAGAAATACGGGATGCCCGGCGAGCAGGGCGACATGGGCGATGCCCTGGCCCATCGTGCCGGTGCCGACCACGGCGACGGGTGTGGTGCGGTCGAGTGCTGTCATGTTCGCGATCCTCCCGCACTGAGTTATCCACAGGCCAAGCGGTCCCGTTGTCCACAGGTTCGACGGACCCTCTTGTCCCGACCGATCGTTCGGTTACTCTAGCTCTCGTCGCACGTTCCTGCCCAGCAGCCGTCACACACATCACCGCCCCAGCTCGCCGGTCCGGCGTCGAACCGGCAGGAGGAGGAGTTGGTCTCCATGGCCGCCGCCCAGCTCACCGCACACCAGCTGACCGAGAAGCACAGCCCCACCCTCTTCAAGGCCCTGGACGCGATCGCCACCCGCGCGTACTGGTCCCCGCACCCCGAGCACCCGAAGGCGTACGGAGAGGGCTCCGGCCCGGAAGGAAGCCTGAGCGCGGCCGAGGGCAAGGCCGCCTTCGACGCACTGCTCGGCAGCCGGCTCGACCTGGGCCAACCGGGCACCGACGGCTGGGTGGGCGGCCAGGGCTCCGGCGGTGAGATGTCGCCGTACGGGATCGAGCTGGGCGTCGAGTACCCGCACGCCGATCCGGATGTGCTGCTCCCTGCGATGCGCGCGGCGATCCCGGCCTGGCGCGACGCGGGCCCCGAGACCCGGGCCCACGTGTGTCTGGAGATCCTCGCCCGGATCAGCGCGCGCACCCACGAGTTCGCGCACGCGGTGATGCACACCAGCGGCCAGGCCTTCATGATGGCCTTCCAGGCGGGCGGCCCGCACGCGCAGGACCGCGGCATGGAAGCGGTCGCGTACGCGTATGCCGAGCAGACCCGAACCCCGGCCGCCGCGGACTGGAGCAAGCCGCAGGGCAAGCGGGATCCGCTGAACCTGCGCAAGCAGTTCACGGCCGTACCGCGCGGCATCGCGCTGATGATCGGCTGCAACACCTTCCCCACGTGGAACGGTTATCCGGGCCTCTTCGCCTCCCTCGCCACCGGCAACCCGGTCCTGGTCAAGCCGCACCCGCGCGCGGCGCTCCCGCTCGCGCTCACCGTGCAGGTGGCGCGCGAGGTGCTCGCCGAGGCGGGCTTCGACCCCAACCTCGTCTGCCTGGCCGCCGAACGGCCAGGCGAGGGCATCGCCAAAACGCTCGCGGTGCGCCCCGAGGTCCGGATCATCGACTACACCGGCTCGACCGCCTTCGGCGACTGGCTGGAGACCAACGCCCGCCAGGCGCAGGTCTACACGGAGAAGGCCGGCGTCAACACCGTCGTCATCGACTCCACCGACGACTACAAGGGCATGCTCGCCAACCTGGCCTTCTCGCTCTCCCTCTACAGCGGCCAGATGTGCACCACCCCGCAGAACCTGCTGATCCCCCGCGAGGGCATCACCACGGACGCGGGCCCCAAGTCCTACGACGAGGTGGTCACCGACCTCGCCGGCGCGGTCTCCGGCCTCCTCGGCGACGACGCCCGCGCCAACGCGCTGCTCGGCGCGCTGGTCAACCCGGACGTCAAGTCCCGCCTCGACGCAGCGCCCGGACTGGGCGAGGTCGCCCTGCCCACCCGGGAGGTGACGAACCCCGAGTTCCCGGGCGCGGTGGTCCGTACGCCTGTGATCGTCAAGCTCGACGGCACCAAGCCCGATGCCGAGGCCGCGTATCTGAACGAGTGCTTCGGCCCGGTCTCCTTCGCCGTCGCCGTCGACTCCTCGGCCGATGCGGTGGAGCTGCTGCGGCGGACCGTGCGGGACAAGGGAGCGATGACCGTCGGCGCGTACACCACCTCCGAGGAAGTGGAGCGCGCCGTGGAGGAGGCCTGCCTGGAGGAGTGCGCCCAGCTCTCGCTCAACCTGACGGGCGGGGTCTACGTCAACCAGACCGCCGCGTTCTCCGACTTCCACGGCTCGGGCGGCAACCCGGCGGCGAACGCCGCACTGTGCGACGGGGCGTTCGTGTCGAACCGCTTCCGGGTGGTGGAGGTGCGCAGGGAGGCATAGGGGGCGTCCGGCCCCCTCACCCGCGGCGCCTCATCCTCACTGTCACCTCACGTGAGCTGGTGCCCGGCCGACCAGTGGAACAGCGTCATGCCGACGCTCGTCGCCAGGTTGTAGCTGGAGACCTGCGGACGCATCGGCAGCGCGACCAGATGATCGGCCCGGGCGCGCAGCTCGGGCGAGATCCCGCTGCGCTCCGAGCCGAAGGCGAGCAGCGCCTCGTCGGGCAGCGCGAAGGAGCGGATGTCTTCGCCCTCGGGATCGAGGGCGAAGACCGGCCCTTCGGGCAGCTCCGGGACGTCCAGGTGCTCCACGGCCGTCGCATAGTGCAGCCCGGCCGCCCCCCGTACGACGGTGGGATGCCATGGATCGAGCGTGCCCGTGGTCACCACGCCCGTCGCCCCGAACCCGGCGGCGAGCCGGATCACGGCCCCCGCGTTGCCGAGGTTGCGCGGACTGTCGAGCACGACGACCGGCGCGGTACGGGACGGGGCCGACAGGGCCGCAAGCTGCGCGGTACGCGAAGGGCGCACCGCCAGCGCGGCGGTGCGCGTCGGATGCAGCCGGGGGACGAGAGCGCGCAGCACATCCTCGGGTACCGGCACAGCCCGCTCGGCCAGCTCACCGGCCACGTCCGGGGCGAGCTCCGCGGCGAGCCCCAGTGCGCCGTCCGGGTCCGAGGTGAGCACCAGCGGGATCTCGGCGCCGAAGCGGAGGGCGTGCTTCAGGGCGTGGAAGCCGTCGAGGAGGACGCAGTTGTCGGCGGCGAGGGCGCGCCAGGCCCGTACGGCCCGCTCACCGCCGCCGCTCTCGGCCTTGCTGGTGCTCATGGCGAGCAGCCTACGCGCGGGCGTGCTCCGTACCGTCCTGCTCCAGGTGGCCGCCGTCCCCGTCGCCCACGGCGGCAGCCCGCTGCCGCGGCAGCTTCGCGTACCGGCGCGGCAGGATCCCCTCGTACAGCACCCGCGAGGAGAAGCGGCCGAGACGGCGCAGGAACGACGTCGGCAGGAAGACCGCGTCCGCCGCGATCATCGCGAGCGAGAAGAACGGCAGCCCGAGCAGCACCGCGATCGCCGCATGCTCGCTGATCATGGCCACGAGCAGCACGTTCTTGACCCGCCGGTTGAACAGCGTGAACGGGAAGGCGACCTGGACCACGACCGTGCCATAGGTGATCAGCATCAGCGGCAGGGCGTAGGAGGCGAGCAGTTCGGAGAGGGCGGGCCAGGGCGAGAAGTAGTCGAGGTGCAGCGGGTAGTGCACCGCGGTGCCGTCCTGCCAGCGGCTGCCCTGGATCTTGTACCAGCCGGCGGTGGCGTAGATCAGACAGGCCTCGGCCATGATCACCACGAGTGCGGTGTTGTGCAGCAGGTTGCGGACGATGTCCGCGAGGATCCGCGGCTGCTCATCCCCGTACCGTCGGATGCACCAGCTCAGCGCGGTGCCCAGCCACACAGCCCACAGGAGATACGGGACGACCGGCCAGTTCCACGGCAGCTCGGTGTCCCAGTCGAATTTGCCGGTGAGCGAGGCGAAGACGAGCACCGCACCCAGCGCGGACCACAGGGCGGGCCCGATACGGTCCACCCCGCCGGGCTCGCGGCGCGCGCGGCGGGCGTCGAGCGACCAGACGCGGCCGCACTGGGTGAAGACCAGGTAGATGGACATCAGGTGGATGACGTTGTCGCCGCCGTCGCCCATGAAGACGCTGCGGTTCTGCAGCGACAGGACACCCACCATGAACAGCACCGACATGGTGCGGGTGCGCCAGCCGAGCAGGAGCAGGGCGCTGGAGAGGACGGCGAGGAAGTAGACGGCCTCGAACCAGCCGCGCCCGGAATCCCACATCAGCACGGTGAACGCGTGGTTGTCCGCGATCAGCTGCTGCGCCATGTCCCAGCCCCAGGGGCCGTCGGGGCCGTAGAGCTCGTGGCGGTAGGGGATTTCGCGCAGCAGGAAGAGCAGCCAGGTCAGCGAGAAGCCGATCCGGATGATCGCGCTCTGGTACGGGCCGAGCGCGGCTCCCGTCACGCGCAGCACGCCGTCGGCGAGGGATCTGCCGAGGCGGGCCAGGGGGCCGGTGGGCTCCAGGGGGCCGGTGGACTCCAGGGGGCCGGTGGGCTGGGGTGCTGGGCGGGGCGCGGGCCGCATGGGGCTCATCGGGCGCTCACCTCGCGGTCGCGGGACGTGATCGTCCACCAGGGCAGTACGCGCCGGGACGGCTCCGAATCGACCTTCTCGTCACTCCACTGAGGCGGCTGGACGACGGTCGTAACCGAGCGCAGCTGGATGCGCTCGACGGTCCCCTCGATCTGTGCACGCTCGAAGCGGAGGACGGCGATCCGGCGCAGATAGCGCTCGGAGAGGTCGCCGCGCAGGCCCGTGGAGACGTTCTCGCCGGTGTGCGAGCCGACGAAGAAGTCCCAGGCCCGGCGCAGTTCGTTCTGCTGGCTGTGGCTCGGCACGATGTTGTGCCTGATGGCGGCGCCGTCCTGCGCCGAGAGGTTGATCCAGCCGGTCTCGCGCAGCTTCCCGCCCTCGGAGCGCACCTGGGCGCGGGCATGGACGGCGACGTTCTGCTGCAGCGGGTTGGGGGCGAACAGCTTCCAGTTCTGCTCGAACTCCGGGTACATCCAGCCGTCGATCGCCTCTCCGTACTCCTTGGAGGCGGTGTTCGACGGGGCCACATGCAGGAACACCATGCCGAGGTGCACGGCGCCGAAGACGGCGACCAGGGCGAGGACCAGGGCGGCGGCCAGCTGATAGGGGAGGGTCAGGGCGGTGAGTCCCGTGGCGCGGGTGGTGGGTGTGGTGGGTGTGGCCGGAGTGGTCCCGAGATCGGTCCCGGTGGGGCCGGCCGGGACGGGGTCGAGGTCGGCGACCGGGGCGGGGGCGGGGGCGGGGTGCTCGGCGGGGGCCTTCCCGTCCTGGTCCCCATCCAGATCCCCGGACAGTCCCCTCCCTCCCGGGGGCCGAGCCCCTTTCAGGCTATCGGTCCCCACTGACAACGCCGGCCGCGTCGCACCCGCATCCGCACCCTCTTCGCCCGCGTCCATTCCGCCTTCGTCCGCGTCCATTCCGCCCCGATCCCCATCCGCCGCTGCCGCCGTCCGAGCCGCCACCTCTGCCGCTACGGGTCGGAACGGTACTCAGCGGCGGTGGCCACGCACAGCCGTCGTGACTTATCCACAGCCTCGTTATCCACAGGCTTGACACCCTACGGGCGCCGGTCCCACCATGGAAACCAAGCGAACCGAACGATCGGTCGGTAGATTGATCAGGGCAAGCGCGGCCGCCGCGGAAGGCGACCGGAGTGATCGAGCGCCGAGGCAAGGGGGCCGGGCATGGCGACGGTGACAGACGCGGGACAGGCGGCGCAGGACGCCACCCGCACAGCGGCGTTCGACGCGGCCGTGGCCGCGGACGAGCGCATCGAGCCGCGGGACTGGATGCCCGATGCCTACCGGGCCACTCTCGTGCGCCAGATCGCCCAGCACGCGCACTCCGAGATCATCGGCATGCAGCCCGAGGCCAACTGGATCACCCGCGCCCCCTCGCTGCGCCGCAAGGCGATCCTGATGGCCAAGGTGCAGGACGAGGCGGGCCACGGCCTCTACCTCTACAGCGCGGCCGAAACCCTCGGCACCGGCCGCGAGGAGCTCCTCGACAAACTGCACGCGGGCCGCCAGAAGTACTCCTCGATCTTCAACTACCCCACTCTGACCTGGGCCGACGTCGGCGCGATCGGCTGGCTCGTGGACGGCGCGGCGATCACCAACCAGGTGCCGCTCTGCCGCTGTTCCTACGGGCCGTACGCCCGCGCGATGGTGCGGATCTGCAAGGAGGAGTCCTTCCACCAGCGCCAGGGATACGAGCTCCTCCTCACCCTGAGCCGCGGCACCGAGGCACAGCACGCGATGGCGCAGGACGCGGTGGACCGCTGGTGGTGGCCCTCGCTGATGATGTTCGGCCCGCCGGACGACGAGTCCTCGCACTCGGAGCAGTCCATGGCCTGGAAGATCAAGCGGCACTCCAACGACGAGCTGCGCCAGCGCTTCGTCGACATCTGCGTCCCGCAGGCGGAGGCGCTCGGCCTCACCCTCCCCGATCCGGACCTGAGGTGGAACGAGGAGCGGGGGCAGCACGACTTCGGGGCCATCGACTGGACCGAGTTCTGGGATGTCCTCAAGGGCAACGGCCCCTGCAATGAGCAGCGGATCACCCAGCGCCGCAGGGCCCATGACGAGGGTGCCTGGGTACGGGAGGCGGCGGCCGCACACGCCGCGAAGCACGCAGCACGTACGACGGAGCAGGAGGCGACGGCATGAGCGGGGACTGGCCTTTGTGGGAGGTGTTCGTGCGCTCGCGGCGCGGGCTCTCGCACACCCATGCCGGCAGCCTGCACGCACCGGATGCGGAGATGGCGCTGCGCAACGCACGCGATCTGTACACGCGGCGCAGCGAGGGTGTCTCGATCTGGGTGGTACCGGCCACCGAGATCACCGCTTCCTCTCCGGACGAGAAGGACCCGTTCTTCGAACCGGCCGCCGACAAGCCGTACCGGCACCCGACGTTCTACGAGATCCCGGACGGGGTGAAGCACCTGTGACCACGCCCGCCCCCACCGCGGCCACTCCCGCCGTGCCCACCACCGCCGTGCTCGCGCTCGGTGACGATGCTCTGGTGCTCTCGCACCGCCTCGCCGAGTGGGCGGGCCATGCGCCCGTCCTGGAGGAGGAGGTCGCGCTCGCCAATATCGCGCTCGACCTGCTCGGCCAGGCCCGCGTCCTGCTCTCGATGGCGGGCGACGAGGACGAGCTCGCCTACCTGCGGGAGGAGCGGGCCTTCACCAACCTCCAGCTCGTCGAGCAGCCGAACGGCGACTTCGCCCACACCATCGCCCGCCAGCTCCTCTTCTCCACCCACCAGCGTTTCCTCTACGAGGCGTTGACGGACGACGAGGTGTTCGGACCGCTGGCCGTGAAGGCGGTCAAGGAGGTCGCGTACCACCAGGACCATGCCGAGCAGTGGACCCTGCGGCTCGGCGACGGAACCGAGGAGAGCCGGGAGCGGATGCAGCGCGGGCTCGATGCGCTGTGGCGGTTCACCGGCGAGATGTTCCGCCCGGTCGAGGGCCTGAACGTCGATGCGCAGGGGCTGGAGGCGCGCTGGCTGGCCTCCGTCACCGCGGTGATCGAACGTGCCACCCTGACCGTGCCCGAGGGCCCGCGGACCGGTGCGTGGACGGCGGGTGCGGGGCGCGAAGGCCTGCACACCGAGCCGTTCGGGCGGATACTCGCCGAGATGCAGCATCTGCACCGCAGCCACCCGGGGGCGACATGGTGACCGCCGAACGGGAGCACACGACAGCCAAACCGCAGCGACAGCTCACCGCCGCCGAGCAGCGGCTGTGGGAGCTGGCGGGCGCGGTGCCCGATCCCGAGCTGCCCATGGTGAGCCTGCTCGACCTGGGCATCCTGCGCGATGTCCGGATGCAGGCGCCGGGGCGGGTACGGGTCGAGATCACCCCCACCTATACGGGCTGCCCGGCCGTCGAGGCGATGTCCGCGGACATAGAGCGGGCCCTGCGCGCGGAGGGTCTCGCCGAGGTGACCGTGGAAGCGGTCCTGGCCCCGGCCTGGTCCACCGACGACATCACCGCGGAGGGCCGGCGCAAGCTCGCCGAGTCCGGGATCGCCCCGCCGCGTTCCCAGCCGGCCGGCGGCGGTCCGATACCGCTGAGTCTCGCCGTGCGCTGCCCGCACTGCGGCTCCACGGAGACGGAGCTGCTGAGCCGCTTCTCGTCCACGGCCTGCAAGGCGCTGCGGCGCTGCGTCAGCTGCCGTGAACCCTTCGACCACTTCAAGGAGTTGTGATGGGAGCGGCTGCCACCTCCCGTTTCCACCGTCTGTGGGTGACCGCGGTCGACCGGCTCACGGACGACTCCGTCGCCCTGACGTTCGCGGTGCCGCCCGAGCTCCGCGAGGAGTACCGCTTCGCACCGGGCCAGCACCTGGCGATCAGACGGTACGCGGAGGACGGCGCCGAGATCCGCCGTACGTACTCGGTGTGCTCGCCCGCGCTCGGTACGAGCGGGCCCGCCGAGGTGCGGGTCGGGGTGCGGCTGGTCGAGGGCGGCGAGTTCTCCCCGTATGCGCACAAGGAGCTCGCCGTCGGCGATGAGCTCGAAGTGATGACGCCCGCGGGCCGGTTCATCCTGGAACCGCGGCCCGGGCACTTCGCGGCGGTCGTCGGCGGCAGCGGGATCACCCCGGTGCTGTCCATCGCTTCCACGCTCCTCGCGCGCGAGCCGGAGGCCCGGTTCTGTCTGATACGCAGCGACCGCAGCGCCGCCTCGACGATGTTCCTGGAGGAGGTCGCCGATCTCAAGGACCGTTATCCGCAGCGGTTCCAGCTGGTCACCGTGTTGTCGCGGGAGGAGCAGCAGGCGGGGCTGCCGTCCGGGCGGCTCGACGAGGAGCGGCTGACCGGGCTGCTGCCCGCGCTGCTGCCGGTCGGGGAGATCGACGGATGGTTCCTGTGCGGGCCGTTCGGCCTTGTGCAGGGCGCGGAGCGTGCGCTGCGCGGGCTCGGTGTGCGGCGGGCGCGGATCCATGAGGAGATCTTCCATGTGGACGCCGCTCCGGCGCCGGTGAGTTCCCTGCCGACGCCCGCGCACAGCACGGTGACGGCACAGCTCGACGGGCGGGCGGGGAGCTGGCCGGTGCAGGACGGGGAATCGCTTCTGGAGACCGTGCTGCGCAACCGTCCGGATGCCCCGTACG
Organism: Streptomyces lothianensis; assembly: GCF_047779955.1. NCBI lineage: Bacteria > Bacillati > Actinomycetota > Actinomycetes > Kitasatosporales > Streptomycetaceae > Streptomyces > Streptomyces lothianensis. The sequence goes on from NZ_JBLMKT010000013.1 coordinate 22,262, forward strand.
CCTGCAAGGGCGGTGTGTGCGGCACCTGCCGGGCTTTCCTCGTCTCGGGTGAGGTGCGGATGGACCGCAACTTCGCGCTGGAGCCGGAGGAGACGGAGGCCGGGTATGTGCTGGCCTGCCAGTCCCATCCGGCCACGGAGCAGGTGGAGCTGGACTTCGACCGCTGAGTCCGGGGTTCTGCCGTTCCGTGGGTGAGACCGGGGTTCCGTGGGCTTCGGCATTCCAATCCGCTAGAACCTGTTCTATCTTGACGCTCCGTCAGTTGACGGGGTCCACGTTCCCGGGCGCCGTCGTTCAGAGCCGGCGCACGGGAGGACAGGCGTGGACTTCGACTTCACCGAAGAGCAGCAGGCGGCCGTCGAGGCGGCCAAGGCCGTCTTCGCCGGGGTGGACCTGGACGCGGTGCCGAGCCCGGCCCTCACCGCGACCGCGGTCGCGGAGGACTTCGACCGTGCGCTGTGGGCGAAGCTGGCGGATGCGGATCTGCTGAGCCTGCTGCTCTCCGAGACGTATGACGGCGCCGGGCTCGACGCCATCGCGCTCTGCCTGGTCCTGCGCGAGTCCGCGAAGGTGCTCGCACGGGTGCCGCTGCTCGAATCCAGCGCGGCCGCCAAGACACTGCAGAAGTACGGAGGTATCGAGGCCAGGGAGAAGATCCTGCCGGATGTGGCCCGCGGGAGCGTCGTCCTGACCGTCGCCGCCAACGGCCGCACCGGCCACGACGGGGCCGAACTCGCTGTCTCCGCCCGTGCCGACGGCACCGACTGGGTGTTCGACGGTGTGCAGACAGGGGTGCCGTGGGCGCAGAGCGCCGACTACACGGTGGTCCCCGCGCACACCGCCGAGGGCCGCTCCGTCCTCGCGTTCGTGCCCCGTGCGCAGGAGGGGGTCAGGTACGCCGAGCAGTACTCCACGTCCGGCGAGCGCCATGCCGAGCTCCGCCTCGACGCCGTACGGATCCCCGCCGCCGACGTCATCGACGACGGCGCCGCCTGGGAATCGCTGCGGCAGCTGCTCGCCACCGGCACTTGTGCGCTGGCGCTCGGGCTCGGTGAGGGCGTGCTCAGGATGACCGGCGAATACACGGGCAAGCGGGAGCAGTTCGGCCACCCGGTGGCCACGTTCCAGGCGGTGGCCGTGCAGGCCGCGGACCGCTATATCGATCTGCGGGCCATGGAGGTCACGCTCTGGCAGGCGGCCTGGCGGATCGCCTCCGGAGCGGGGGGCAGCCTGCCCGTCGACGGCGATATCGCCGTGGCGAAGATCTGGGCCTCGGAGGGCGTGCGCCGGGTCGTCCAGACCGCACAGCATCTGCACGGCGGCTTCGGCGCCGATACGGACTATCCGCTGCACCGCTACCACGCCTGGGCCAAGCAGCTCGAGCTGTCGCTCGGACCGGCCGCGGCACACGAGGAGAAGCTGGGCGAACTGCTCGCGGCGCACATGCTGGGCTGAGCACGGGCGCCGTCCCGGCCACCCATGCCGTCCGGGCCACCCATGCCGCCCGGGGCTCCCGTGCTCCCCGGACTCCAGTGCCCGCCGTGCTCCCCGGCCCCCGGACTCGTCAGATGACGGAGCCCGGCTGCCCCTTCTCGTCGACGACCTGGCGGCCCGCCGCGTGCCAGGCCTGCATGCCGCCGTCCACGTTCACGGCGTCGATGCCCTGCTGGACCAGATACATCGTGACCTGCGCCGAGCGTCCGCCGGAGCGGCAGATGACGTTGACCCGGGCATCCTGCGGGGCCGCCTCGGTCAGCTCGCCGTAGCGGGCGACGAACTCACTCATGGGGATGTGCAGTGCGTGCGCCGCATGTCCCGCCTGCCACTCGTCGTCCTCACGGACGTCGAGCAGGAAGTCACTCCCGGAGAGGGAGTCGACGCCGACGGTGGGCACACCAGAACCAAGAACCATGCCCTCGACGCTACCGGACCGCACCACGGTCTCCCGCCGGACGGTCCCCCACCGGGCGGTCCCCCACCTGGGCGGCTCGCCTCACCCAGGCTGCTGGCTCAGCCCCGCCAGCTCCGTCTCGCGCTCGCCGACCTGGGCGAGCAGCTGATCGGCGATCTGCTCCAGGAGACGGTCCGGATCATCCGGTGCCATCCGCAGCATCGACCCGATCGGGCCCTCCTCCAGCTCACGCGCGATCGCGGAGAGCATCTCCTTGCGCTGCGCCAGCCACTCCAGGCGGGCATACAGCTCCTCGCTCTCGCTCGGCTGCTGCGAAGGCGGTACGGGACCGGCCGCCCACTCCTCGGCAAGCTCACGCAGGAGTGCCTCGTCACCGCGGGCGTAGGCGGCGTTGACGCGTGAGATGAACTCGTCGCGCCGGGTGCGTTCCTTCTCGTCCTGGGCGAGGTCCGGGTGGGCCTTGCGGGCGAGGTCGCGGTAGAGCTTGCGGGCCTCGTCGCTGGGGCGCACCCGCTCCGGCGGGCGCACCGACTGCTCGTTGAGCATCGCGGCGGCCTCGGGGGAGAGGCCGTCGGTGTCGATCCAGTCGTTGAACAGCTCGGAGACCTCGGGCATCGGCAGCACCTGGGCCCGCAGCTCCTGCGCCCGCCGCAGATCCTCCGGGTCCCCGCTCCGCGCGGCCTTCGCCTCGGCGATCTGCGCGTCGAGCTCTTCGAGCCGCGCGTACATGGGCCCGAGCTTCTGGTGATGCAGCCGGGAGAAGTTCTCCACCTCAACCCGGAACGTCTCGACGGCGATCTCGAACTCGATCAGCGCCTGCTCAGCGGCCCGCACGGCCCGCTCGAGCCGCGCCTCGGGCCGCTCCGGCGCGTCATCGGGCGAGGAAGGCGTGGGTTCGGCAGCATCCGGGGTCGTCACCCACCCAGCCTAGGCCACGAGCCGTCTGTGCCGCCGCGGCGCGGCACCGCGCCGAGTGGTCCGGCGACTGCGGCCGGGCGGACCGAGCGACCCGAGCGACCCGACGGACCGAGCGACCGGACGGACCGAGCCCCGGCAGTCACCCCGTCATACCCCCACCTCCGCCGCGATCCGCCCCTCCCGCACCGCCGCCGCCAGGACCGCGTGGTCCGCCTCCGTGCGGTTTGCATAGGCGCCGGCGAATGCGGCGACCGCTTCGTCGAGTTCGTCCGTCTTGCCGCAGTAGCCGGCTATCAGGCGGGGGTCCGCGCCGTGGGCGTGCGCGCGGGCCAGGAGGGCGCCCGTCATGCGGGCGTAGTCGTCCAGCTGGCCGTCGGTGAGCTCGGCGGGGTCGACGCTGCCCTTGCGGTTGCGGAACTGGCGTACCTGGAACGGGCGGCCCTCGACTGTGGTCCAGCCGAGCAGGATGTCGCTGACGACCTGCATCCCCTTCTGTCCCAGCACGACACGACGGCCCTCGTGGTCCACCTCGGGGGTCTTGAAGCCCGCCACCGGCAGATGCGGGATGAGAACCGAGGGCCGGGCCTCCTTGACCTGCAGGATCAGCGGCTCGCCCCGGTGGTCCTGGAGCAGCACGACATACGAGCGGGTGCCGACCGAGCCCGTGCCGACCACGCGGAAGGCCACGTCCTGGATCGCATGTCGGGCGAGCAGCGGCAGCCGGTCCTCGCCGAGGCTCGCGGCGTACTCCTCGAGCGAGGCCGCCACCGCCGCCGCCTCGGCGTCCGGCACCCGACGCAGCACCGGCTGCGCGTCGACGAAGCGCCGGCTGCCGTCCTCCAGTGCCTCGGTGGACTTGGCCGCGAAGCGCCCGCTCGTGTTACGGCGGGCCTTGGCCGCGACCCGCTCCAGGGTGCCGAGCAGGTCGTGGGCGTCGGTGTGCGAGACGAGTTCCTCGTCGGCTATGGCGTTCCAGGCGTCGAGCGCCGGGAGCTTGGCAAGGAACCGCATCGTGTGCCGGTACGCCCCCGCCGCGTCGGCCGCCGCCTCACGGCAGGTGGCCTCGGGCACGCCCGCCACGCGCCCGGCGACCACGAGCGAGGTGGCGAGCCGCTTCAGGTCCCATTCCCAGGGGCCCATGACGGTCTCGTCGAAGTCGTTGAGGTCGATGACGAGGCCGCCACGGGCATCGCCGTAGAGTCCGAAGTTGCCCGCGTGAGCGTCACCGCAGATCTGGGTGGCGATGCCCGTGACCGGGGTGCGCGCCAGGTCGTACGCCATGAGCCCGGCCGAGCCGCGCAGGAACGCGAACGGGTTCGCGGCCATCCGGCCCACCCGCAGCGGGGTCAGCGCGGGGATGCGGCCCGCGCTCGACTCCTCGACGGCCGTGAGCGCGTCGGGCCGGCCCGGTGCCGGGGCGAACCCGGCGTGCTCGGCTCTCGGGATCTGCTCGCGCAGCGCCTTGCCCTGGCGCTTCGGCGAGTCGGCGGACGGCCACTGCGCAAAGCCGGGCACCCGCGGAATCCGCGCGCACCTCCGTGCCTCCGTGCCTGCCTCCGCACGCGCACCCGCGCCTGCCTCCGCACGCGCACCCGCGCCTGCCTCCGCACGCGCACCCGTGCCTGCCTGCGCACGTGTGGAGGCGCGTGTCTCCGTCTCGGTCACGACGGACCCCTCCCCGCTGTCCCAGGTCCGCCGTACGCGGACATCGACTGCCCAGACCGTACGCCCGAGCGGCGAAGGCCGTCAGGGCCTGTGGACAACTCCACAGGCCCCGACCCACGTACGGCGCCCCGCGCTCACCCCTTCGAGGCCCGCCACTCCGCTACATAGTCATCGAAGATCGCCCGGAGGTGGTGGCCGATCTTCAGGTAGTCGAGATCGTCGAGGTTGGCGAGCGAAGCCCGTACCGACCACTCGGGCCCGTCGAAGCCGCCGCCGTTGAGCAGCACCACCCCGGTCTGCTCCGCGAGCCGGAACAGCGGGTCGACGGGCTCGTAGTTCTTCTGCAGGAACGCCGCGAACTCCTGGCCGTGCTCCCGCTCCGCCTCCGCGAGCAGATCCAGCTCGATGTAGTAGCCCGCTCGCTGCGCGTCGTCGGCGATCTTCATCCGGGCGCCTTCCAGCAGCAGATCGAGCCGCTGCCGCACGATCTCGCGCAGCCTGAGTTTGTAGGCCTGGCCCTCGTCGAGCATGTCGAACAGCGAGAACAGCGAGATCATCACCTGCTGCGGCAGCGAGAGTCCGGCCGTGTGGTTGAGCGCGACCTGCCGGGAGTCCGCGACCAGCCGGTCGATGAACTTGATCTTCCCGGGCTCCAGTGTGAGCGACCCGTAGCGCTTGTCGAGCCGCTCCTTCTGCTCCTGCGGGAAGGCGGCGATCTGTTCGTCGAGCACGTTGTCGTCGTTCAGGCCGATGACGCCGATGCGCCAGCCGGTGCACCCGTAGTGCTTGGAGTAGGAGTACACGAGGAGGGTGTTGCGGGGCAGGTCGGCGGCGATGGACCGGAAGCCCTCGACGAAGGTGCCGTAGACATCGTCCGTGACGATGACGAGGTTCGGGTTCTTCGTCGCGACGATGTCCGTGATCTGCTCCACGACCCGCCGGCTCAGCGCGAGGGACGGCGGGTTGGAGGGGTTGACCAGGCAGAGCAGTCTGATCTCCGGGTCCGCGAGCTTGGCGACCTCCTCGGTGGGGTAGCGCCATTCCCGTACACCCTGCTCGGCGAACATGCTCGCCTCGATCAGCGTCACATCGAATTCGTAGGTGTCGAGTTCGGGGATCTCCAGATACGGGGTGAAGACCGGCACCATGAGCGCGATCTTGTCGCCCTTCCGGAGCAGCCCGTTCTTCATCAGGGAATCGAAGATGTAGCACATGGCGGCGGTGCCGCCCTCGGTCGCGAAGAGCGAAAGGTTGCCGGCCGGCGGCCGCTTGTCGAACATCTCGTCGGCGAGATACCCCTGGATGACCTTCTCGGCGTGCGGCATGATCCGGTCGGGCACCGGATAGTTGTCGCCGATCGAGCAGTCGGCGAGCTCGTGCACGAAGGCGTCCTTGTCGAAGCCGAACCGGTCGAGGGCGTGCTCCACACACTTCTGCAGCAGCTCGACCCCGTCGAGGTCGCGGTGCTTGCGCACGAAGGCGTCGAACCGGTCTCCTGCGCCCGCCTTCTCGGGCATCCCGCCGAGGTTGTCCGCGGTCCACACGCGGCGCGACTCGTGGAGGGCGAAGTAGCCGAGCGCGTGGAAGGCTTCGCGCGGCCCGGTGGCCACCCAGTTCGGGTTGCCGCGCCCGGCGTTGAGCATCTGCACGGAGGACTTGCCCCGGTGCCCGGACGGTCCGTCCTGAACCTGCTGGGCGAGCTCGATGAAGACGTTCTTCAGCTCGAACGGGGACAGCTGCGCGTACTTACTGATCTGTTCGCGGGTGAGGGTTCTCTTCGGCATGACGACTCCTTGTCGGATGCGGGGCCGGCGACTGCGGGGTGACCAGTGGTGAAACCGGCGATGGCGGAGGACCGTTGGTGAGACGGCGATGGCAGGGGACCAGTGGTGAAACCGGAGTGATCAGTGGTGCAGCAGAACGATGACGGCGCCCCAAATGGTCAGGAGCACGTTCCCGATGGCGTACGGGACGGTGTAGCCGAGCGTCGGAACCTGTGACCGGGACTGTTCGTTGATCGCCCCGATCGCGGCCGTGGTGGTCTGGCCGCCCGCCAGGACGCCCATCAGGATCGGGAAGCGGATCTTCTGGATGTGGTGGCCGACCAGGAACCCGACGAGCAGCGGCACCACCGTCGCGACCGCGCCCCACAGCAGCAGCCCCCAGCCGGCGCTGGACAGCCCGGAGGTGAAGCTCGGCCCGGCGTTCAGGCCGACGACGGCGACGAACAGACAGAGCCCGAGCGTGTCCATGAACCACTGTGCGCCCGGCGGTACGTTGCCGAAGGTCGGGTACTTGCCGCGGATCCATCCGAAGACCAGGCCCATGATCAGCGCGCCGCCCGAGGTGGACAGGGAGATCGGCACACCGCCCGCGGTCAGCGCGGGGATCCCGATGCAGCCGCCGAGGAAGATCCCGAGCCCGACCCAGATCATGTCGGTCGCGAACGACGTGGGCACCGGCTTGCCGATCGCCGTCGCCGCCGGGTCGACAAGGCGCCTGGGCCCGGTGAGGACCAGGGTGTCCCCGCGTTCGACCTTCGTCGCGAGGCGGTACGGGAACTCGGCCCCCGAGCGGTAGAGCTTGTCGATGTAGACGCCCACCATGAACGGCTCGCCGCGCAGCTCGGCGATGCTCTTGCCCAGTTGCTCCTTCTCGGACGCGATGACGTGCAGCGTCTCGGTCTGGTAGCCGAGCAGTTCCACGTCGTCGGCCTCGGGACCGATATGCGTACGCGCGTCGTAGCCGACGAGATCCCCGCGCAGCGCGCTGACCGCGACGATGTCGCCGTCGGCGAGCACCCGCTGCTGATCGTGTTCGAGCACCTTGCCGCCGCGCCGCACACCGGTGAGGTAGATCCGGCGGCCCAGCGCCTTCTGCTGGTCCTCGAAGTCCTGCACGGTGCGGCCCACCACATCGGGCCGCCGCACGGTGTACGCGCGCAGCACCACCTCGTAGTAGCCCTCGCCGAGATCGGGGTCGCCGGAGGGCACGTCCAGTTCGGCGGCCAGCCGGGCGGATTCCGCGGCCAGGTCCCTGCGGTAGAGCCTGGGGAGGATGTTGGCGAGCAGGATCGCGCAGAGGATGGTGCCGAGCGGGTAGCAGACCGCGTAGCCGACGGCGACGAAGTTCTGCTCGTCCTTGATCTGGTCGGCGGACAGGCCCGGCAGGCTGCCGATGGCGTCCTGTGCGACACCGATCACCGCGGACTGGGTCAGCGCCCCGCCGAGGAGCCCGGCGCTCAGCCCCGGCCCGTATCCGAGCATCCAGACGAACAGCCAGGACACCAGCAGGCCGGTCACGCAGACCACGACGGCGTTGACGGCCTGCGGGATGCCGTCCTTCTTCAGGCCCTGGAAGAACTGCGGTCCGACCCGGTAGCCGAGGGCGAACAGGAACATCGTGAAGAACAGGTTCTTCACGGTCCCGTCGATCGTCACCTCGAACTGCGCGCCGAACAGCAGCCCGACGATCAGGCAGCCGGTGACCGCGCCGAGCGCGATCGCCTTCCAGCGCAGCTTCCCGAAGAGGAAGCCGATCGCCACGGTGAGGAACACCAGGAGCTCGGGGTGGGGCTGGAAGATGTTCCGGTCGAGGAAATCGATCACGTCTGGGCCCCCAGGATCCCGACAAGGAGCGGACCGGTCAGCGGCAGCAGGAAGTTGGAGAGGGCGTACGTGATCGTGTAGCCGAGCATCGGCACGGAGCTCTGTGCCGTCTGGGTGACCGAGGTGATCGCGGGCGTGGAGCACTGCTGGCCCGCGATGGCGCCGATGAGCAGCGGGCTCTCGATCCGCAGCAGCTTGCGGCCGACGAACAGCGAGATCGTGGCGGGGACGAGCACCATCGCGATCCCGGCGAACGGCAGCAGCGCCCCGTACTCCTTGAGCAGCGGCCAGGCCTGCGGCCCGGAGACCAGGCCGGTGCAGGCGATGAAGACCGCGAGCCCCATGTCCTTCAGGGTGGTCGCGGCCTGCGGCGGGAACGCGCCGAAAGTCTGCCTGCGGGAGCGGAACCAGCCGAAGAGCAGCCCGGAGACGAGGCAGCCGCCGCCGGTACCGAGCGACATCGGCACATCACCGAAGCGGACGACGAGCTGGCCGAGCAGTGAACCCGCCGCGATGCCGAGCCCCAGATAGATGAAGTCGGTGGCGTCGTTCCTGACGACCGCACCGATCTTCGCCGTCAGTCTGCCGAGGCCCGAGCGGGCTCCGGTCAGGGTCAGGACGTCACCGCGGTGCACCACGGTGTCACCGTTCGCCGGCATCACCTGGTCACCGCGCAGTACCTCGGTGATGTACACACCGTCCCTGATGAACTCCGGGTGGTCGGCCAGGAGCTGGTCGAGGCTCTTGCCGTGGGTCGCCTTCTCGGTGACGGCGACCTGCGTGGTCGCGAGCGGCGAGTCGATGCCGGGCACGCCGGGTGTCTCGATGCCGATGGCTCGTCCGGCTTCGATGACGTTGCCCCGCCGGCCCACGACGAGGACCAGGTCCGACAGCGTGAGGGCGAGATCCGGCTCCGGCGTGAGGAGCTTGCTGCCGCGTTTGATCTGCTCGACGGTGATCCGGCCGTTCATGGACCGCTCGAGTTCGCCGACCGTACGGCCGTCTGCGGCGGTCACCAGGTATGTACGCCCGACGAGCCCCGGCAGCGCGGGCCGCTCGTCGGCTTCGAGGGAGGCGGAGCCGCCGCGCATCCGCTCCCACAGTTCGCGGGAGGCCTGACGCAGATCGATCCGGAGCAGCCTGGGCATGATCTGACTGGTGTAGAGGACGATCGTGACCAGGCCGAAGAGGTAGCAGACGGTGTACGCGGTGGCCACATGCCCCTGGTACTGGGTGATCTGGTCCGGGGTGAGCCCGTCGAGCTTGCCGATCGCCTCGGTGGCCGTGCCGACGACCGCGGATTCGGTCGCGGCGCCCGCGAGGATGCCGGAGGCGGTGCCCACGTCCAGGTCGAAGGCCTTGGCGAGGGAGATCGCGATGCCGAGGACGCAGACGACCTCGATGGCGCAGAGCGCGAAGAAGCGCAGGCTCCTGCGGTTGAGGTTCGCGAAGAACTGCGGGCCCGCCATGTAGCCGAGCGCGAAGATGAACAGCGCGAAGAACACCGTCTTCACATCGTCCGAGACCGAGGCCTTCGTCCACGCCCCGAGCAGCAGGGACACGATCAGCGTGCCGCAGATGCCGCCCAGGGTGATGGGGCCGACGCGGATCCTGCCCACGAGGTAGCCGAGGGCGAGCGAGATGAAGAGCGCGAATTCCGGATGGTCCTTGATGACGCCCATGGCACCTCAGCGCTGGTACGGCGTGCGGGCGCACACCGGAGTGGCGCGGAGCGGCATATATCCCATATGCGGAAGATATGCGGGGGCACGGAAGGCGGCGATGCGACGGCGCCGTTCGGGTGCCGTTCGAGTGCGTTCCGGGTGCGATTCGGGTGCGATTCGAATGCCCTCACGGCCGGGGTGCCGGGCGGGCGGCGATTTCACGTCAGGCCGACCGGAGAAGAGGCCGCGGGATGCGGGACGTTCGGTTCCATTTCCGAGCACATCCGCCTGGATCCGACCATCGATTTTCGGCCTCCCTTCGGCCAACAAGGTTTGGCGGGAACCGTGTTGATCTAGTGTCGGGCTCCGGTCGTATGGGCGTTCGGTGTCAGGGAAGGGTTCACTCCTCGTGACAATTAGGCCGGTGCTCCGCCACCCCCTGGTCGGAACGGGTCTCGCGCTCCTCGCCGCGGGCGCGGTGAGCCTCGGGGCCATCGCCGCGGACCAGGACTGGCAGCCGGCGCTCGCGGGGGGACTCGCCGCGGCCGCCGTCCTGCTCTTCGCCTGGGTGCTGCTCGCCGCACGGCATCTCACGGCCGAACGGGCCGAGCGCGAACGCCTCGCCCGGCTGCTGCAGGCCCGGGACGCGGAGCTCGCGCACCTGGTGTCGGCGCGCCTGCCCGCCATCCGGGAGCGGGTGAACGCGGGCCGCGGCCTGGACGGCGTCCCCGGAGCGCTGCGCACGCCCGAGGAGACCGGCCCCGAATTCGCCGCGTCACTCGGCACGCTCGTCACCGCGCTCGGCTCGGACGAGGCGGTACGCCGCGAGCGGGTGCTGCGCGACTCGGTGCAGGCGGCGTTCGAGTCCGTGGCCCGGACGATGCACGCCATGGCCACCGTGCAACAGCAGGTGCTCGACCAGGTCGAGCGGTCCATCGACCACAACCCGGCGCTCATGACCGACGTCATGAAGGCCGACCACGCCGCCGCGCAGATGACCCGCAAGGCGCAGACTCTCCTGGTGATGTGCGGGGTCTGGCCCGCCCGCCGCGAGACCCGTCCCGTCTCGCTCTACGACTGCGTACGCGGGGCGATGTCGCGGATCGTCGAGTTCTCGCGGGTCGAGGTGCACGGCGGGCAGACGCTGTACGCGGTGCCGCCCGCCGTCGAGGGCCTGATGCACACACTGGCCGAACTCCTGGAGAACGCCACGGTGTTCTCGCCCTCGCCGTCCAACGTCATCGTGTCGGTACGCGAGGTGGGCGCCGGTGCCGTCATCGAGATCGACGACGCGGGGCTCGGCATGCCGCCGGATGTGCTGGCCCGGGCCACCGCGCAGCTCCGCGACGACGTCGACCTGGCGCGCCTGGGCGCGGTGCCGCGCCTCGGACTCGCCTGCGTGGGCCGCTGGATGCGGGAACTCGGCTTCGACGTGCAGCTCTCGGGGGCTTCGGCGTACGGGGGGACGCGGGCGGTCGCGTTCATCCCGTTCCGCCTCCTGACGGAACCACTGCCCCCGCTGCCGGAGTCCCGCCCCGAGCCGGAGGCCCGCACGGCCGCGGACGCCCTTGCGGCCACCTCCGGTTCGCCGGCCACCACGGGCCTGGTGGCAACCGCCCGCACGTCGGTCCCGCACCGGCGCGCGGACGAGGTTCCCTCGGTGGACCACCCGCCCGTACCTCAGGGCGCCACGCCTGCGGAGGGGAGCGGGGAATCCGCCCCGAGCCCGCAGGCACCGGCCCCCGCCTCCGCACCCGCTTCCACCACCCCCACCGGCCTCCCCCGCCGCCGCAGCCGGCGCGCCGCTGGTGCCACCACCGGGTCCTTCCGCCTGCCCGCGCCCGCGCCGTCCGGCGCACCGGCCCCACCGGCCGCCGGAACCGCACCCGCCGCACCCGCCGCACAGCCCTGGACCCCCGAGGCCGCCAAGGCCTCCATCGCCAGCGTGCTGTCCGGCTCGCGGCGCGGCCGGTCCGTGACCGGGCAGTACGACGACGCCGCGCCGTCCGCCGACCACGGCAGCCGGGACGGCGACCACGGCCACGGCCACGGCCACGCACCCGGCACCGACCACCACCGCACACCCGCACCCGCACCCGCACCCGACCACGGTCCCGCAACCGGTGCGCCACCCCCATCCCGTACCCCCAACTCCCCCGACGGAGGCCAGCCGTGACCGGCACCATCGCTCGACTCCCCGATCTGGGCTGGATGCTGCGCCCACTGACCTCCATCCCGGGGGTGCGGCATGCGGTGGTGGTCTCGGAGGACGGGCTGCGGCTCGGGCACGCCTCCGCCGAGAACCTGCGCGGCCCCGTCGCCGATCTGAGCATCGCCGAGGCGGAGGCCCTGGCCGCGGCGAGCGCGGCGCTGACCATGACCGGACGGTCCACGGCCGGGCTGGTCTTCGGCGAGTCGGCCGCGGTGCGCCAGATCATGGTCGAGTCGGACCTCGGTTTCGTCCTGTTCACCCACGCGGGCGTGGGCGCGCAGCTCGGTGTCGCCACCGACACCGAGGCGGATGTCGCCCTGGTCGCCCAGCAGATGCAGCTCCTGGTGGCGAAGATCGGCGAACAGCTGAGCAGCCGGCCGCGGGAGCAGACCGCCGGCTCGTCATGACCGACGGGCCGGTCGAGCGGACCTCCCCGATCCGCCCGTATGTGATCACCGGCGGGCGGGCCGAGTCGGAGGGCGAACCGCTCGCGTGGGAGTCCCTGGTGATGGCGACCGACGCGCCGTTCCCGGCCGCCATGCAGCCCGAGCACCAGGCGATCCTGAGCCACTGCCAGGGTCTGCTGTCCGTTGCCGAGGTGGCCGCCCACATCGGGCAGCCGCCCTCGGTCGTGCAGGTGCTGCTCTCCGACCTGCGGCAGTGGGGTCTGGTCGTGACCCGGCCGCCGATCGCCCCCGCCGAACGTGCCGATGTGACCATGCTCAGAAAGGTCCTCCGTGGTCTCGAAAGCCGCCTCTGAGAGGCCGACGCCGGCTTCCGGCCCCTGGCCCGCCACGCCCACGCCGCCCGCCACGCCCACGCCCACGCCCACGCCGCCTGGGGCACCCGGGCAGTCCGCAGCAGCCGCGCCGCCCGCACCCCCTGCCGCGTACGACTCCACCCCGCACGCCCCTGGTCCGTACGGCTCCGATCCGGTCGGCGGCAAGTACGTGCCCTCCAGCGTCGCCCGCGCCGCGAAGATCCTGATCGTCGGTCCGCTCGGCGTCGGCAAGACGACGCTGATCGGCACGGTCTCCGAGATACGGCCGCTGGCCACCGAGGCCGTGATGTCGCAGGCCTCGCTCCGTGTGGACCACCCGGCGGACCGCGGCAAGACCACGACCACCGTCGCCCTGGACTTCGGCCGGATCACCATCGACCAGGACCTGGTGCTCTACCTGTTCGGCACCCCGGGCCAGCAGCGTTTCCTGCCCGCCTGGCGCGATCTCGCCAAGGGCGCGCTCGGCGCGCTCGCCCTCGTCGACACCCGTGATCTGGCCGCATCCTTCGACGCGCTCGGCCATCTCGAGGATCTGGGCCTGCCGTTCGCGGTCGCCGCGAACGTCTTCCCGCAGAGCCCCCGCTACCCGGACGACGAGCTGCGCACGGCACTCGACCTGCTGCCCGAGACCCCGCTGGTGTCCTGCGACGCCCGTGATCCGAGGTCGTCCATCAAGGCGCTGATCGCCCTCATCGGTCATCTCGTCCACACCACCGAGGAGCCCCGGTGACCACACCCCCGCACGTCAACGGGACCACCCCGCAACCTCACCCGGCGGCCACGTCGTCGCCCCACCCGACCGCATCGTCGCCCCACCCGCCGGCCACCGGGGCGCCCCACCCGCCGGCAGCCGCACCGCACCACCCCACAGGCACCCCCGCCGCACCGCCCACGGAGGCGCTCGCCGCCCCGGGCCCCGCCCCCACCTGCCCCGTGACCGGCGCCCCCGCCGACCGGGCGACGGGCGCGACCGCCCTGTACGGCCCGGGTCTCGACGGCGACATGCTCCCCGCCCTGTACGAGCGGCTCCGCGCCGCCTACGGCCCGGTGGCCCCGGTCTCGATCGCGCCGGGCATCGGCGCCTGGCTGGTGCTCGGCCACCGCGAGCTGCTGCAACTGACCCGCGAGGAACAGGACTTCTCGCACGACCCGCGCCGCTGGACCCTGCTGCGCGAGGGCCGGGTGCCCGCAGACTCGCCGCTGCTTCCCATGGTCGGCTGGCGTCCCGCGCTGCTGTTCACCGACGGCCAACAGCACCGCCGTATGCGCTCCGCCGTGTCCGACGCCCTCGACGGCATCAACGGGCACGAGCTGCGCCGCCAGGTCCGCGACACCGCCGAAAGCCTGATCTCCGCCTTCACCGCACGCGGCGAGGCCGACCTCGTCGCCGACTACGCCCGGCTGCTGCCCATGCAGGTCATCACCGGTCTGCTCGGTGTGGACCGGCAGACCGGAAAGGCGCTGGTCGAGGCAATCGCGCAGACCGTCGCCGCGACCGCCGCCTCCGCCGAGGCGAGCAAGCGGATGGGCGGCATCCTCATGGCGCTGATCGAGGAGAAGCGGCGGCAGCGCGGCAACGACATCACCTCCGCGCTGCTGCACCACCCGGCCCGCCTCACCGACGAGGAGGTCCTGCACAACCTCGTCGTCATGTTCGTGGCGGGCAACCAGACCACCGTCAACTGGATCGCCACCTCGCTGCGCATCCTGCTGTGCGACCCCGGCTTCCGCTCCTCGTTCACCGGCGGCCATATGACCGTGGACGACGCGCTCGACCTGGTGCTGTGGAAGTTCCCGCCCACGCAGAACTTCCCCGCCCGCTACGCCACCCGCGACATGACCTTCGGCGGCAGGCACGTCCGCACGGGCGACATGCTCATCCTGGGGCTCGCCGCCGCGAACGCCGATCCGAAGATCCTCCCGGAGGCCGGCCGCCCGGTGACCGGCAACCGCTCCCACCTCGCGTTCAGCGCCGGACCACACACCTGCCCGGCGCAGGACCCGGCCCGGCTCATCACCCGTACCGCCGTCGACACCCTCCGCCACCGGCTGCCCGACCTCGAACTGGCCTGCCCCGAGGACGAACTGCAGTGGATCAAGTCCCCGTGGAGCCGCGGCCTGGCCGCCCTCCCGGTCCGCTTCTCCTCCGCGACCGCGGCACCCGAGCAGCCCTGAACCCAGCACCTCCGCACCTCCGCACCCGCCTCTCACCCCACCCACGAGCCCATACGAGCCCGCCTCTCACCCCACCCACGAGCCCACCTCACCTCAGGAGCCCCCGTTGACCACGGATTCCCCGCACACCGCCACCCCCGCCCCCCACCGCCTCGACCCGGCCGGCGGCTGCCCGCACGCGGCCAACGCCCGGCTGCTCGCCGAGGGCGCGGTCGCCCCCGTGGTGCTGCCCGGCGAGGTGGCGGGGATGGCGGTCCTGGGGCATGACGCGCTCAAGGAGTTCCTCGCGCATCCCGATGTCGCCAAGAACGCGGCCCACTTCGCCGCCCTGCAGGCCGGTGAGATACCCGAGGGCTGGCCGCTGAGGACCTTCGCGACCGTGCAGGGCATGACCACTGCGGACGGCGCCGATCACAAGCGGCTCAGGTCGTTGATGAGCCGCGCCTTCACGCCGCGCCGCATCGAGGCGCTGCGCCCGCGGATTGAGGAGCTGACCGCCGGTCTCCTCGATCGGCTCGCCCGCGCGGCCGAGGACTCCGAGGACGGTGTGGCGGACCTGCGCACCCACTTCGCGCTGCCGCTCCCGATGAGCGTCATCTGCGAACTTCTCGGCGTGGACGAGGCGCACCACGACCGCCTGCACCACCTGTCCAACCAGATCGTCGCCACCGACATCACCCCGGCCGAGACCCTCGCCGCGAACCGCGAGATGGTCGAGGTGCTCGGCCAGGTCGCCGCCGCCCGCACCGCCGAGCCCGGCGACGACCTCACCTCCGCCCTGATCGCCGCCCGTGACGACGACGGCGACCGGCTCAGCCCGCCCGAGCTGCTCGGCACCCTGATGCTGATGATCATCGCCGGGCACGAGACCACCCTGAACCTGATCACCAACGCGGTCCGCGCCCTGTGCACCCACCGCGAGCAGCTCGCCCTCGTCACCTCGGGCAAGGCCTCCTGGGCGGACGTGGTCGAGGAGACGCTGCGCTGGGACGCCCCGGTCAGCTACTTCCCCTTCCGCTACCCCACCCGCGACCTCAGCGTCGACGGCACGGTCATCCCGCAGGGCACCCCGGTCCTGGCCGGCTACTCGGCCGCGGGCCGCGATCCGAAGGCGCACGGACCCGAGGCCGACCGCTTCGACCTCACCCGCGAGCGCGGCAACCGGCACCTCTCGCTCGGCCACGGCGCCCACTACTGCCTGGGCGCGCCGCTGGCCCGGATGGAGGCCACCACCGCCCTGGAGCAGCTCTTCACCCGCTTCCCCGGCCTCGATCTCGCCGTCCCGAACGCCGAACTGCCCCGCCACGCCTCGTTCGTCGGCAACAGCGTCCGGCGACTGCCGGTGCGGCTGGGGTAGGGCCCCTCACTCAGGGCCCCCTCACCCAGGGCCCCCTCACCCGTCCTGCTCACCCACCGCGGGCCGGGCCGCATGCCGCCCCGACGGGTTCGCGAGCAGCTGCCGCGGATCCGTCGCCCGGGTGATCGCCGCCTCGACGGCGGTGATCCGGTCGGCGAGCAGCCCGAGCGCGGCGACCGCGCGTACGACGGGGTCCTCCTCGGAGCCGCCGAGCGTGCGCTGCCGCACGTGCGCGGCCTTGATCTGCGTCCAGCGGGCGGCCTGCGCACCGGTCAGCGTGCCGCGCAGCTCGGCGAGCTTGAGCAGGTTGGCCTCCGCGTCGCCGGTGAGCGTCTGCGCCTCGGCCGTGTAGTGGTCCTGGATGACGGCGGTCAGCTCCTCCTCGTTCATGACCGGCGAGATACGGGCCGCGATCTTGTTCATGTTGCGGTACGAGCCCTGCAGCCGGAAGGCCGGTTCGGTGCGGGCCGCGTCGTCCTGCGCGGCCGAGGCGATGTATGCCTCGTTGACCGCGAGCACGGTGGCGCGGGCGGTGAGCAGGTGCCGCAGCACGGCGAGGACCGCGTCCAGCTCCGCGGGCGCGTACGGGTGGCTGAGCTGGTCGCGGCGCGCGGCGGACTCACCGGCGGCGAGCCGTACGAGCAGGTCGAGGTCGCCGCGGTCGCGTCCGGCGAGCGGCGCGAGGTGCGGGTTGGAGGTCAGCGCGTTCTCGACGAAGCTGAGCGCGAACGCCTTCTCCTTTCCGGTGAGTACGTCGCCGAGGTTCCAGACGTCGGCCCGGTTGGCCAGCATGTCGGGGATGCGGAAGCGGCTGCCGGACTCGGTGTACGGGTTGCCCGCCATGCACACGGCGAAGCGCTTGCCGCGCAGGTCGTGCCCGTTCAGGGTGCGGGTGGCGTCGCACAGCGGGATGAACTTCTGCAGCAGCTCCGGCGAGACATGCTGGATGTCGTCGAGGTAGAGCAGCGTGTTGTTGCCGGCGGCGAGCGCGAAGGCGATCTTCTCCAGTTCCCTGCGGGCGGCGTCGTTGGTGGCCTCCGCCGGGTCGAGCGAGGTGACGGTGTGCCCGAGGGCGGGCCCGTCGACCTTGACCAGGAGCATGCCGAGCCGTTCGGCCACGTACTCCATGAGCGTCGTCTTTCCGTAACCGGGCGGCGAGATGAGCAGCAGCAGACCGCTGCTGTCGGTGCGCTTGGCGTCGCCCGCGGCGCCGATCTGCTTGGCGAGGCTGTCGCCGATCAGCGGCAGGTAGACCTCGTCGACGAGCCGGTTGCGCACGAAGGAGGACATGACGCGCGGGCGGTGCGCGTCCACGTCGAGCCGGGCGTGCTCGGCGGCCACGAGGCGCGTGCGCTGCTTCTGGTACGTGCGGAAGCCGGGCACGTCGCGTGCGGCGAACTCCCCTGTGCGCGCGAGGAATTCGTCGAGGCGCAGGCTCAGGCTGCGCCTGCTGATGCGCGGGTGCGTGCCGAGCAGACCGGTGACGGTGACCGCGTTCTCACCGTCGGCCTCGTACCGGTCGAGGTCGGGGCACAGCTCCACGGCCACCGCCTCGGCGAGGTCGCCCTCGTCGGCGTCCTCGCCCGAGGAGGCGGCGTACGCGTGCAGCCAGCCCTCGACCAGCTGCTTGCGCTCGGTCAGCCCGGTCAGCGCGCCCAGGTCCGCCGCGTAGGCCGAACCGTCCACCGCACGGCGGAACTTGTCCAGGAGCGCGCGGGCAGCGGCGGACACGGCGAAGCCCTGCGGCGAGCAGCTCAGCTCCTCGAAGAGGTACGCGGCGGCCTCGGCGCTGCCCGCCTCGGCCGCCAGCTCCGCCTCGAAGGCGGCGATGGCGGGCGAGAGCCCGAAGGTGTCACGGGCGCGCGCGAGCGAGACGGCGCGGCGGGCCAGGACTTCCCGCTGCTCCGCGCCGATGCCGTGCGCCCAGAACAGCACGGCCTCGGCCCGGGCGCGCGGGGTGTGCCGCAGCTGCCCGGCGCTGTCGTGCAGCCGCAGCAGCGCCGTGAGGATCGCGGTCGCGTCCTCGTCGTGCACCCCGCGCTCATAGCCCTCGTCGTACGCGGCTTCGGCGGCCTGCCGTACCAGCGCGGGCAGTTCACCGCCCGTGAGCGCGCCGGACAGCGCCCCGGCGCCGTGCTCGGCGAGCAGCCGGGCGGCCAGGTACTCGGCGCGGTAGACCTCGGGCGACTCCGAGGGCAGCTGCCGCTGCCAGTGGGTGCGGTGCGCGGCGAAGCCCTCGTCGGTGACCGGGGAGCGGTAGTCGGTGCCGGTCAGCGCGAAGGCGAGCGTGTCCTCGTACGGGACGAGGGTGAGCTCGGGCGTCTGCCGGTTGACGGCGAAGCGGTGCCGGCCGAGGCGGATCGTGGCGCCGCCGTCCGCGAACAGCTCGGAGCGGTCGAGCAGCGCCCGCCCGGCCTCCTGACGGGCGGACTTCAGGCGCCCGTCAAGCTCCTCGGCCCTCACCTGGTCACCGAGTTCGCGCAGCTCCTCGGCGGTGCGGCGGACCTTGGCGACCATCGGGTCGGAGGCGAAGTACGTGGCGACCGCGTCCGTCGTCTCCAGGGCGGCCGCGCGGCGCGCGATCGTCTCCAGGACCCGGGCGGCCGAGTCGGCGAGCTGCTGGGCACGGCGGGCGCGGGCGTCCTGCAGGGACTGCTTGCGCGCCGTGAACGCCTCGTAGATCTCGGTGCGCTTGGCGCCGAGCTCGGCCAGCAGGTCGTCGTGCTCCGCGAAGCGGGACTCCAGGCCCTCCACCTGCGCGAGCAGCGCGCCGAGCTGGTCGTCGCAGGCGTCCGGGTCGGCGGCCGCGGCGAGCGCCCCCGTGACGGACTGGCCGAGCAGGGCCAGTTCGGCGGTGAACTCCGCGCGGCCCTCGGTCTCCAGGAGCTCCTCGCGGCGGGCGGCGAGCGCGGCCCGGGTGCGGTTGACGCCGCCGAGCACGGCGGCGATCCGCTCCAGGACGGCGGTGCGCACGGTCGCGTCGCCGATGTCGAGGCCGGTGACGACCTCGGTCAGGGTCCGCAGACCGGTGCTCAGGGTGTCGATGCGCTCGGCGATCGCGGCGGACTCGGCGACCGTGGCGATCTGCTCGGCCTCCGTGGTGAGCCGCTCGATGTCCTCCTCGTAGTCGGCGAAGGCGTCCTCGCGCCGCAGGAAGGCGATGGCACGCCGGGCCGCCGCGTCGATGTCGGCGCCGACGTCCTCGCTCAGCGTGTCGATGCGGACGGTGTCCGCGTAGCGCATCTCCTTGAGGGTCACCAGGTGGCCCTGTGCCTGGCGCAGTTCGGTGATCCGCGAGACCCACTCCGCGGCGGTGGCCGGCGCCTCGCCGCGGACCCTGCGCACGAGCCGGGCGATGTCCGCGGCGGACTCGGCGAGCGCGTCGGCGGCGCGGCGGGTCAGCGTCTGCACCGTCTCGAACTCGGTGAGCACCTGCTCCGCGGTCGCCCGCAGCTCCCGCAGCGGCGTCGCGAGGTCGCCGACCTCGTCCGCGTCGAGCCAGTGGTGCTGGTCGGCGGCGCGCACGCAGGCGGCGGCCAGCGTCTCGTACATGCCGCTGGTCGCGGTGGTCCCGGTGGCCTGGCGGGCGATCGACAGGCAGTCGGAGATACCGCGTACGAGGTCGGCGTTGCCGAGCCGCGCCAGCGGGCCGCTGCCGACGGGGGCGGTGTGGGTGTCGGCGACGTACGGGGTCCGCCAGATCTGCAGCGGGTGCAGCTGCACGGGCTCCCCCGCGCCGGCGGCGCCGCGCAGCACGGCCATGGTGCCGTCGTCGAGCAGCGCATGGCCCACGCAGCCGACGGGTGTGGCGATCTCCTTGCGGATCTGGTTGTACGGAAGCAGCAGACTGCGGCCCGTCTCGCGCGAGTGGTAGGCGTAGAGCACGTCCTCACCGTTCGGGGAGCGCACGGCGCGCTCGAACTCCAGGCCGGACGTGTCGGAGTCGGCCGTCTCGAAGGTCTTCACGGCACCCGTGGCCAGGCAGTAGCCGCCGGGGAAGACGATGCCCTGCTCCTCGGGCAGCCGGCGGCAGGAGCGGCCGATGCCGTCGAGGCGCACCACGGCGCGGGTGACGGTGTTGAACACGAGGTGGCGGTACACCTCCTCCTTGTACGGGCGCACCCGCAGCAGGACGAGCACACCGACGCGCGCGTAGGCGATCTCGGCGTCGGCGAGCGCCTGCAGCGGCTCCTCGACGGGCTCGGCGTGGATGCCCTCGCCGCTCTCGGTGTCGTCCTCGGTCCTGACGGTCAGCGAGCCGCCGACCGTGGAGACATAGGCGGCGCCGGAGTCGATCCGGACGTGCGGGTGGCGGCCCAGGACGTGGTCGTCGCGGGTGGTCTCGATCCACTCGAAGTCGTGGGGCGCGGGGAAGACATGGTCCTTCTCGCCGCGCGCGTCCAGGAAGCGCACCTCGTCCGGGGTGACGGCCCAGCGCAGCACGCGGATGTCGCCCGGCTGCTCGCCCGCCTGGAAGACGGCGAGGAGCTTGCCCTCGACGTGGCGCAGCTGCAGCAGGCGGGCACCCTGGAAGTAGCGGTGCAGCGCGGTGAACTCCCGTACGAAGGCGGGGTCGTCGAGCAGGCCCGGGACCGCGTCGTCGGACAGCGGGTTCAGGTCGCGGTCGTAGAGCGTGAAGACGTCGGCGACGGTGGGCGAGGCGCCCGGCGCGAGCGGGGTGCGGGCGCCGACCAGCAGCCGGTCGCGGACGGCGACGAGGTCGCGCGCCACCCGCGCGGTGGCGGAACGCAGCTGCTCGCTGCCGACGAGGCTGAGCTCGGTGGAGCCGAACTCGGCGATACGGGCCGTGTTGAGGGCCTCGGTGCGGCGGGCCAGCTCGGCGGCCTGCGCGGTGAGGCGGTCACGGAGGACCTCGTAGGTGCCGGCGTCGATCCCGGAATCCGTACCGGCGCTCTGCGCGGCACCGTTCACGCCCTGCGCGGCACCCGCACCCTGGCCGGCACCCGCGGCGGTGTCCCGGGCGGCACCCGCGTCCGCCGACTGGGTCATCTCCGCCATCGCCGACACCTCCGCCGCCTGCCTGCCGGTGCTCATCCGATCCCACTCCTTCGTATGCCGCCCTCCGGTGATGCTCCCGGCCGGGCGAATCATGAATGAGGTGCCGGAGCTGCCGCCCCCCGTACGGCAGCTCCGGCACCCTGACCGCTCCCCCCCCCCTTGGGCGCGGTCAGCCCTTGACGGCCCCGTTGAGGGAGGCCTTCGGTGCGGCTTCGGTGGCGAGCTCGCTGAGCGGCATGTCCGCCAGGCCCAGCTGGCCGGCCTTGGCGAGCAGCTCCTTCAGCGCGCCGCTCTGCCCGCCGTCACCGCTGTTCATCAGCTTCATCAGCAGCGCGGAGACCGTCAGGTTCTGCACGTCCGCCGTGGACACCGAGCCAAGGACAGTCGTCAGGTCCTCGGTGAACGAGGCCGAACCGTCCAGCCACGGACCGGCCAGAGCCTGCGCGGTCTGCGAGTTCTGTACGAAGCCGTCGACGCCCTTGCCGAGCGCGATGGACGACATGAGGCGGTCGAAGAAGACCGACTCGCCGCCGACGATGTTGATGTCGGCGCTCTCCAGACCGGTGGCGAGCACCGTGGCCTGCGCCTCGGCGACCTGCCGCTGGACGTCCAGACCGGCCAGCCGGATGTCCTTCTCCGCCTCCAGGCGCAGCCGGTACTCCTCGTGCTCGCGCGAAGCCTCGTCGAGCGCGGCCATCGCGGCGGCCTTCTGGTTCAGGCCCTCCGCCTCGGCCTTCAGCTTCTCGCCGATCGCCGTGGCCTCCGCCAGCGCCTTGTGCTTCGCGCCCTCCGCCTCGGCCCGCAGCCGCGCCTCGGTGGCCTCGGCCTCCGCACGGCCCGCCTTCTCGATCACGTCCGCCTCCTTCTCGCGGACCTGTACGGCGGCGAGTCCCTCCGCGGCGGCCTCGGCCTGGATGCCCTCGGCGAGCCGGGTCTTGGCGCGTGCGTCGAGGTCGGCGGACTTCACGCGGGCCTCGGCGAGCGTGACCTCCTCCTTCGCCCGGTGTACGGCGGCCGCCTCCGCGGCCTCGGCGGCCTTGATGTCCTTGACCAGCTTCTCCTGCGCCTCGGCCTCGGCGGCGATGATCACGGCCTGCCGCTGCCGCTCGGCCTCCTCGACCGCGCGCAGCTTCAGGATCGACTCCTCCTGCTCGGCGACCGTACGGTCCACGGCGACCCGCTCGCGTACGACCTCGGCGATGTCCCGCTTCTCTGTCTCGACCTCCTTGTTCGCGGAGATCCGGGTCAGCTCCGTCTCCCGCTCCCGGGCGATGACCTCGAGCATGCGGTCCTTCTCGATCCGCTCGTTCTCGATGGCGATGACCCGCTCGCGGTTCTTCGCGGCGACCGCGACCTCACGCGCCTGGTTCTCGCGCTGCACCCCGAGCTGCTCCTCGGTCCGCAGAAACGCCCCCTGCGCCCGCAGCCGCTCCTCCTCGACGACCTTCGCCGTCTCGGCCTCCTCACGGGCCCGCACGGTCTCGATCTCGCGGCGCTGCTTGATCTCCGCGTCCGCCTGCCGGCGCTCCAGCTCCAGGACGGCCTCGCGGGCGTCCACGTTCTGGCGGGTGATCTCCTTCTCCTCGTGGCGCTGCGCCTCGTTGGTGCGCACATGCTCCACGGCGGTCAGCTCGGTGATCTTCCGGATGCCCTGCGCGTCGAGGACGTTGGCCGGGTCGAGCTGCTTGAGCGGGGTCTGCTCCAGGTAGTCGATCGCGGCGTCCTCGAGGTGGTAGCCGCTGAGGTCGACACCGATCAACTCGATGATCTTGTAACGGAGTTCCTCACGCTTGGTGTAGAGGTCCGTGAAGTCCATCTGTTTGCCGACGGTCTTCAGCGCCTCGGAGAACTTCGCGTGGAACAGCTCCTGCAGCGTGTCCCGGTCGCTGGCCCGCGCCGTGCCGACGGCCTGGGCGACCCTGATGACATCGCCCGCGGTCTTGTTGACCTTGACGAAGAACGAGATCCGGATGTCCGCGCGGATGTTGTCGCGGCAGATCAGGCCCTCGCGGCCGGCCCGGGTGATCTCGATGGTCTTCACCGAGATGTCCATGACCTCGGCCCGGTGCAGCACGGGCAGCACGACCTGCCCGGTGAAGGTGACATCCACCTTGCGGAGCTTGGAGACGATCAGCGCCTTGCCCTGTTCGACCTTGCGGAAGAGCCGGCTGACGGCGAACAGGACCACGGCGACGAGCACGATGACGGCAACGGACAAGCCGATGCCTGTGGTGGCATCCATGAGGAATCCCCCGGTGAGAGGCGAGAAGGCTGAGCGGGCGCGGCAGGGCGTCGCGCGGGCGCCACCGGGCATGCGGGTGGCGCGGGAGGTACTGAAGGCGGGAAGTGGCGGGTCAGGCAGGCGCGTTCGGCGGCCGCGTGGGACCCGCGGGTCGAACGGGTTCGTCAGGAGGGAGCGCGGAGCGTCTCGTCCGCAGGATCAGCGGCATGGCCGGCGGATCGAGCAGAAGCGCGGCGGGGACGGCGCTGCCGGTGAATTCCCGCATGGTCCCCTCCTCGTTCCGTGATACCCGCCAGGGGCGTAACTGCCGTTGTCCGGCACCAAGTTCTCCCCGGCGCCGCTCCACATGCATCTTGGCATGGGCCCCTTCGCCCGCTCATTGCCGTTGACCGGCAGTCTTCACACGCCTTTAATGCCGGGAGCACTCGGAACCGGACCGGGCGCGGCGCACAGGCGGCAAAGGGGGAGGCATGACAGTGGTGACCGAGGCGGAGACGGCACGGGACTACCTGGCCGGGTACACCGAATGCCTCCGGGACGCCTGCGCGACCGGACGGCGCCTGACCCGCGAGGAACTGGAGGCGCACCGCGCCCGCGGCGAACAGGCCGCCGAGGCCGGCCTCGGCCTGCGCGCCCTGGTGCGTGCCCATCTGACGGCCGCCGAGGAACTGCGCACCCGGCTGCCCGCCCCGCACGCCGCACACCTGCTCGCGGCCGTCGGCCAGGCCGTCGACGCCTCCGCCGAGGGCCACGAACGCGCCCAGCGCCTCGCGATCCGTCAGGAGGAGGCGATCCGGCGGGAGTTCATCGACGACCTCCTGTACGGCCGCAGCGACCTGGGCCGCCTGTCGGAGCGCGCCGAACGCTTCGGACTGCTCCTCTCGCACGCCCACGCCGTCGCGGTGGCGCAGGGCCCGGAACCGTACTCCGAGGGCTCGGCGGTGAGCCGCCGGGTCGAGGCCGCGCTGACCGCCCGCTTCGACAGCCGCAACATCCTCCTGACCACCAAGGAGGACCGTCTCATCTGCATCGCCCCCGGCGACCAGGGCGACGTCATCGCCTACTTCGCCAAACAGGCCTACGCGGCCGCCGCCGACGGGGCCCGCATCGGCATCGGCCGCGCCCACCCGGGCGCGGGCGGCGTCGTCCACTCGTACGAGGAGGCGCTCGGCGCCCTCGACCTGGCCTCCCGCATGGGCCTGGAGGGCCCGGTCCTGCACGCCTCCGACCTGCTCGTCTACCCCGTCCTCACCCGCGACCGCCAGGCCATGAGCGACCTCGTGGAAAGCACCCTGGGCCCCCTGCACCAGGCCCGTGGCGGCGCCCAGCCCCTCATCGACACCCTGAGCGCATACTTCGACAGCGGCTGCGTCGCCGCGGAGGCGGCCCGCCGCCTGGCCCTGAGCGTCCGCGCGATGACCTACCGCCTGGAACGCATCCACACCCTCACGGGCTACGACCCCGGCAACCCCGCCCACCGCTACACACTGCAGACAGCGGTCATCGGCGCCCGCTTCATGGGCTGGCCGCAGGCATGAGATAGCTCACCCCGGGGCACCGGCCCCCGGGCAACGAGAAACGGGCCCCCGCCGTGACTTCCATCACCGGCGGAGACCCGTGTCTCCTGTGTGCGCGAGGGGGGAGTTGAACCCCCACGCCCTTGCGGGCACTGGAACCTGAATCCAGCGCGTCTGCCTATTCCGCCACCCGCGCATTGGGTGTTGCCGCCTGGCTTCTGCTCCGTGGAGCGCCTGTCGACATCTGAAGATTAGCACGCCGGACGGGGTGCGTTCACATCCCTTTCCGCGGGCCCCCGACCTGCGAGGCAGCGCCCCTGATCGGCTCGTAGGGACGCGATTCCCGGCCGCCGGGTGCAGGGCGGCCGGCTGCGGGGTATCGGAGTCAGCATGCCGTCGCGTGCATGTCACTCGGTCGCCGCGTACGGGACCGCCCTCGCCCCGAGTGCGGGACACTGTCCAAGGCCCCCCTCTACGATCCGGTGGAGAAGCGGGCGGCGGAACTGGAAACAGGCGCGCAGACGTGGCACCAACCGGCGGCCCCGGCCGTTGTGAGAGGCGACACCCCTGCGCCGGGCAGAGAAGGGGAACCAGCCGATTTCCCGGCGCGTGGATACGATCAGCAAGCGGTACGAAGACAACAACGGCAACCAGCACGGAGGAGGTGCCCCATGGGAGTCCTGAAGAAGTTCGAGCAGCGACTCGAAGGTCTGGTCAACGGCACCTTCGCCAAGGTGTTCAAGTCGGAGGTCCAGCCGGTCGAGATCGCGGGCGCGCTGCAGCGCGAGTGCGACAACAACGCCACGATCTGGAACCGCGACCGCACCGTCGTGCCCAATGACTTCATCGTGGAGCTCAGCCCGCCCGACTACGAGCGCCTGAGCCCGTACTCGGGACAGCTCGGCGACGAGCTGTCCGGCATGGTGCGGGACTACGCGAAGCAGCAGCGCTACACCTTCATGGGCGCCGTCAAGGTCCACCTGGAGAAGGCGGACGACCTGGACACGGGCCTGTACCGCGTCCGCAGCCGCACCCTCGCCTCCTCCAGCTCGCAGCCGGACCTGCGGGGCTTCTACGAGCAGCGGATCAAATGGGGCACGTGCACGGGC
>NZ_JBLMKT010000039.1:0-48264 GCF_047779955.1 Streptomyces lothianensis
GGACCCGGACGACTCATACCCAACTAACGACGAATCTCCGACTCAG
Source organism: Streptomyces lothianensis (assembly GCF_047779955.1). NCBI lineage: Bacteria > Bacillati > Actinomycetota > Actinomycetes > Kitasatosporales > Streptomycetaceae > Streptomyces > Streptomyces lothianensis. Next base: position 47 of record NZ_JBLMKT010000039.1, read on the forward strand.
GTCACTAGTCCTCGGTCCCTTCCGGCAGGGAACCCTTCGCCGGGCGGGCGCCCGCCACCGGTCCGCGGACGCGTGCGCGCTGTTCGCGGGCCGCCTGTTCGGGGTGGCGGGCCTTCCAGTACGGGTTGTCGTGCGGCAAGGTCGCGCTGACGCGGCCGTACATGCCGAAGAACATCAGCATCACGCCGACCACGAAGCTGAACAGCACGTTCTGGATCTCGAACGCGAGGAAGTTGAAGTCCGTTTCGAGGAGGGCCATGTTGACGAACCCGCTGAGGATGAAGGCGATGCCGAGCACCATGTTGAGCGTCGAGGCGAAGTTGCCGCCGATCACCATGCCGACGAAGAGCAGCAGTCCGACGCAGATGGACAGCACGCTCAGCGCGCCGTTCGTGTTGAGGCCGAGCACCTCGTCGCCGCCGGTGTCGAAGAATCCGATCTTGTCGATGAGGCCGAGGATGCCGAAGGCGAGCAGCACCAGACCGGTCAGGCCGGCCCCGATCCGATAGACCTTGCTGAGCTTGTGGTCGACGGGCAGGTGCTCGTCGAGGCTGATGCGTCGCCGGGATCCCGGATGAAGTACGTGCGTGGCCATGTCCGCCTCCTGTGGTCGCGGAGGCCGTGCGGGCGTACGCGCGGGAGCGCGTACGTACTTCCAGGATCCGCTCCTACCGCGGCCATGTCACCTGGTGCGCGAGATGCTGCGTCCCTGCGCAGGTCAGGAGGTGGTTCCGAGCGCAGGAGGGGAGATCAGTGCGCCCCGGCCCCCCGCTCCTCACGGATCTGCGCGACGACCCGGGCGACCGTCGCCCGAACCCCCTCCGTTTCCGTCAGGAACAGCCAGTAGTCGGGGTGCCGCCCCTCCAGGCCCGCGATCGCCCGGTCGAGCCGGGCCACGCAGTCGTCCAGGGGCCGGGCGTGCCGGGGTTCGGCCGTGTTCCGCCCAGCCATGGCAAGGCGCTGGGCGTCCCGGATCGCGAACCGGGTCCGCTGGATCTCCTGCTCGGGGTCCTTCGAAACCTCATTGAGCCTGGTCAGACGGTCACCGGCCGCCGAAACCGCCTCATCGGTCGCATTCAGCAGCGCACGCACCGTGCCCAGCAGCGCCGTCGCGTCAGGCCAGCGCTGCTCGTCGCGCGCCTTGCGGGCATCGGCCAGCTTCGTCTCGGCCTGCTGTACGTTCTCGGCGGCCTGCGCGGGCACCGGCTGGAGGTCCTGCCAGCAGTTCGCGGTGAAACGCCGCCGCAGCTCACTGAGCACCGGTTCGACCTGCGTCGTCCGCGTGGTCAGGGCCTGGGCCCGGGTGCGCAGACTCACCAGACGGCGGTCGATCTCGGCCGCCTTCTCCGGCAGCCGCTCCGCCTCGGCCCGTACCGCCTCGCCGTCCCGCGCGACCCGCTCGGCGCGGTGCAGCGTCTCGGCCACGCCATGGTGTCCTGCGCCCTGGTTCAGCTTGGTCAGCTCGGGCCCGAGCACCGCGAGCCGCGCCGCCAGATCGTCCGCCTTGAGGCCGGAGGCCCGTACGGCATCCAGGGCGGTGCTCGCGGCGAGCAGGGTCTGCCGGGCCCGTTCGACGGCGGGCGCGAGCCGGGCGAGCTGGGTCTCCGCTTTGTCGAGCAACGGGCCGAGGCCCTGGGCGAAACGGTCGAGGTCCTGCTTGGCCCGGGTCAGCTCGTTTCTGGCCTGGGTCAGCTGGTCACGGGCGCGGGCCGCCGTGGCGGCCTCCAGGTCGTCGCGGTCGAGGTCATGCGCGTCGACAGCCTGGATATAACGGTGGCTGACCTCGTCGATCCGCCGGCCGAGCGCCGCGAACTCGTCGACGGCGCGGCGGGCGGCGGGCGATCCGTCGACCGCGGTGATCGTCTCTATCGAGATCCGCAGATCGCGCTGGGCCGTGTCGAGCTCGTAGAACGCGGCGGCCGCCCCGTCCTTGGCGGCCTGCGCATCGGCACGCTGGCTCTCGCCGCGCCCGCCGAACCACCGGCGCGTACCGCCCCCGGCGAACGCCGCGGGCAGCACCGCGGCGAGCAGCGGCAACGGCAGCAGTACGAGTGTGAGCGCATCGCGACAGGCACCCGTCGACCCACGGCGACGTGCAACTTGCGTGTACCGCCGCGATGGTGTCGCCGTCACATCCCACTCCCGTGCGCTCATCCGCCTGCCTGGGTGGCCATTCTCCCACCCCTTGGGGACGAACACACGGGTCGTTTGGTTCGCCCTTACGCCCACCGGTACGGGTTTGCGGGGCACCACCCCCGGCAAGGTAGGCTGTCGATCGCTTCGGGCGCGTAGCTCAGGGGTAGAGCGTCGCCCTTACAAGGCGAATGTCGGCGGTTCGAAACCGTCCGCGCCCACCAGCACAAAGACCCCTCGCCGATCATGGCGGGGGGTCTTTGACATCCAGATCTGACATCAACGCTCGCGGTCACTCCCGAGCCGGACGCCGCTTGAGCAGGCGATCCGTGTGGCTGACTGCCTCGCGCTGGGTGTCCTGTACGACGTGCGTGTAGACGTTCATGGTCACTGCGATCTGGCTGTGCCCAAGGATCTCCATCACGCCCCGAGGCGCCACCCCGGCCGCGGTGAGCAGGGTCGCGCAGCCGTGCCGGGCGTCGTGCAGCCGGATCACGCGGAGTCCGGCGTCCTTGGCGACGCGGGTGAAGGAGCGGTAGACGTTCCGCGGCTCGATCGGCCGACCGGTACGGGTCGTGAGCGTCTCGTCCAAGGACCAAGGTTGGTCGGGCATGATGTGGGTTCCTTCCGGTTGTTGAGATCGGGCAGGGGCCGGGCGCCGGGGCGGGCGAGACTTGGCGGTTGAGACCGCCCCGGGGCCGGTCAGCATCGCTTCGTATCCGAGGCCAGGAGCGAGCGCAGGACGATCGCGCACACGGCGATGGACACGCCGGTGACCGCGACGGCGAGCAGCATGGAGACCAGGACGGCGCCGATCACCAGTGCGCCGACCGTTCCGGCCGCGGCGAGAGCGATCAGGGTGCCGGGGCTCATCCCGAGGCGGTCCGGAGCGGTCGCCGGGGCAGCGTACGGGTGGTGGCAGGCGCACGGCGCAGGGGCCGGTGCGTGGTGGACTGTCGGGGTCTGTCCGAGAGTGGTGATGACCGGGATGATCTCGCCGGTCGGGGTTGGGTTGACGGGGCACGTGGGGCTTGAACATGAGCTGGACTCCTTCCAGTTGGTCAGGGGTTGGTGATCTCGCCGCCGGTTTCGGTGCCGGTGTCGATCGCGGGGGCGAGGAAGCTGTCGGCGAGGAGGAAGCCGCCGATCAGGAGGGCGATCACGAGCCAGAGCGGCGGGCGGACGAGCTTGACGCCGATGACTGCGATGCAGGTGATGAAGAACCAGAACGGGACGTCCATGACGGGGCCTCTCCTTTGAGATCAGATGGGTCAGCGGACGCGGCAGCGGTGGCCTTCGGCGGCGACGTTCGCGGCGGCGACGGTGGTGTACTCGCCGGACCAGCCGCAGCGCTCAGCGCCGCAGGCGGCGATGTAGGTCATGTGGCCGTCGCGGTCCTGGCCGGTGCCGATGGTGATCGGGCCGACCTGGCGCAGTTTGCGGAAGATGAAGTGCAGGGGCATAGCGGTGATCTCCTTCGGCATCAGGTGAGTTGGGCCGCGATGGCGGTGGCCATCGGGGCGGGGACACCGAGTTGGATACGCAGGGTGTCGGGGTCGATCGGGGTGCCGGTGCGGGCGCGGTGCGCGTCGGCGACCTTGCGGGCGTGCTCGACCAGCGCGGGCGGAACGTTCACCGCGGGCGCAGCCGGAGGGAGTTCCGGTGCCCGCTCGGGAACGTCGACCGCGGTCTGAGAAGGCATGGCAACGGGCTCAGCGGGGGTGGTGGATTCGGCCGGCACGGCGGTCTCCCGCTCGGGCTCGGGGTCGGTGCCGTGGGCGAGGAGGGTGCCGCCGAGGAAGGCGAGCGCGGGCCATCCAGCGACCAGGAACCGCAGCCAGGCCGGGGCGTGTTCGAGGTCGAGGAAGCCGGCGGTGGCGACGTTCGCACCGAGCGACGCGAACAGCGCGATCAGGAACCAGCACCACGCCAGGCGCGGGGTCCGTCCCTGCCGGAGACGGCGCCAGGCGGCGACGAGCAGCAGGTCGACGGAGACCGGGCAGGCCCAGGCTTTCCAGCCGTGCTGTCCGGCCGCTTCGGCGATGTCGTGTAGGTGCGTGAAGGACAAGGCCCCGGCGATCACGGCCTGAATCAGTAGGGCGTCGAAGCGAAGCGGCCATGATCACTCGCCCCAAAGCAGCTCCAGCCCAAAGTCGCTCCACCGACCTCCGGGTATTGTGGCCCACCTGGACAACTGGGGGCATCGTGGGTTGGAGTCCATACATCTACAAGTTCGTCGGCGGTGGCGAATCCCCCGTCCCGCTGGATCTGCGGCTAGTGCGGGCCGTATTGGAACCACAAGATGTCGGGGACCCTGAGCTGACAGTATGCGAGGACGGGAGCCTCCAGTTTTGGATCAGGGCTTCGGATGGCAGCGAAGCCGAGATGTTCGTCGACGAGCTGGGCATCTCAGTACATCGCCCCCACGCTGGCGGAGTGTGGTCAATCGTCGCGGAATTGGTCTCACGGCTCGGCGCGATTGTCATCGACCCGAGCCGAGTGGGGGTCGTATGTCGCAGAGAGGAGTACGCGGGCCTGCCACCGTCGATGCAAGGTGATGCGGTCATCGTCGAGATGACGGGCGAAGCCCTGGCGGAGGCTCTCGTCGGACCGCAGAACTCCTGACGAGTCGTGCCAGACCCATGCCAGGTCGGGCGGGGAGCCACGGGGAACACGGGGAAGCCGACCGAGGCACAAAGTGATCGTTCGGGCGCTCCATCGCAGGTCAGAAGCCAAATCGGCCCTAGGTCCACTGAACTTCCCAAGCTGATGGTTCGGTTCGGCCTTGTTCCAGGCGCTCAAGCCGTGGACTGCACGCCGCATAAGATCCCCGCATGGACGGCCCCTTGTCTGACGCCGAGTTCGCCCAGCTCCTAGGTCTGCTGCGACGGTACTGCGCGCACGACCTGGATCAGTGGGAGGCCTGGCGAACAGCCACGCCGTACGGGGAGGCCCACATCACGATCAGCAATGGGACGCTGCCAGAGGCAGAGCGCCGCCTCTTCCACGACATCGACCTTGCATTCCGGAGGCTTACGTGGCGGCCGGAGGAGGATCAGGACTCATCCCGTCCTGACACCGACGGCGGCGGATGTCGGTGAGCAACCATGGTCGACAGGGGCGCGGTGACGGTACAGACCCCCAGCCGCACCAGCCCCGGACCCTGTGAGCGATCGAGCTCCTAAAGCGAGTGTCACAGATCATGCGCGAGGCCCCTGAGGTGCTCCGGTCACTCGGAGGACAATGGCGGCATGACGTTGACGATCTGGGTCGATGACTGGAGCCATCGTCAAGACCTGTGGATCACCGATCAGAACCAGTTGATCGTGTCCTTCAGGAAGCGGGCGAACTTCGCGGGGATTGTCGCGTTCGCTCGCCAGGTCTTCTCGGTCTGAACGCTGGTAGTTGTCACTCCGGCCTGCCCGGTCGGGTTCTCCGCCGGTGCCAGGTGGCCGTTGGCGATCAGCATTCCGACGCGGATCAGCGCGATCCCCAGGTGGCGGGCGGCTTCTGGCTGGGACATCAAGGCATCGTCCTCGACACGCTCTGCCTTCAGCGGGAAGTAGCCGCGCTCGCTTCTCCGCCTCGACCGCTCCTGTCGGCGTTCTTGGTCCGTCATGCGGCCGTCGCCGTCGGCCGCCCGGCCAGCAAGCCGCGTTCGAAACGGGCACCGGCGCGGACAAGGGCGACGAGGGGGGGGCGCGTTCACAGCCCGCCATCGCTGTTGGGCGGACTCGACGAGCTTGAACACCATGGCCAGGGCGGCGGTGCGGGAGCCAGCGCCCCGGGTGACCCGGGTGCGCAGACGGACGGTGGCGAACGTGGCTCTTTTGTACTTCTTGCCGCTCTTTACTTGGATTGCGAGCCAGTATCCGGTTCTTTTCCCGTGGTGCGTGAAGTTTACGATCATGTCTTCGCCGTGATCGCTCCCACCGTCAATTTCTTGGACGATGTGGTTGTGGTCTTCAAGGAGCGTTCGAAGGGCATTGACGCCTGCCCGTTCGATGCGACGGCTGGATCGCACTTTTGACAAGGTTCCCCCTCAACTGATCAGCGAACGTCACGATACTGATCGCCACTGACAGGCAGCTAGGGTGCCGCTTCATGCCCGGGACGGGCCCTTGCTGTGCTGCATGGCCGATATGGCCCCCTTGCCTGGGTCTTGTGCACATGGCACACAAGAGATGCGCGGGGTGGCTGGGGGAGGGGAACTCTGCATGTCTGTGCTGGGTGACAACCATGCTGGACCGTCGAACTGGGCCGTGAAGCGGTTTGGGCGGCATGCCGGCAGGCTCGTCGAGGCGATACCGCAGCAGCTGGCCAGGGCTCATGCTCGGGCTCATGCCGTGCACCTCACGGCAGGGCTGAAGAAGCGGAGCCCGTATGGGTTCACCCTGGCTGAGGCCGTGCGTGAGAACTTGGCCGACCTCGCCCGGGAGTTGGGCGAAGCCGTGCGGGATGTGCGCGGGTACGAATACGCAGTCATCGAGGACCACGCGCTCTTCCCCTTCAAGTACGCCAACCGTCCGACGCCGCTCGAGCGCGCCCGGCTGGCTGCTGATGCCTCACCGACGCGTCGTCGGATGCTCCTGAGTCACGGGCCGGAGCCGCAGGAGGGCTTGTTCGACCTTGAGGGGGAGTTCACGAGCGACGAGTACGAGGAACTGCATGAGACCTTCGAGGCGTTGGGGGCGGCCACGAAGCTCGTGTGCTTGTTCTTCACAGCGGACGCCGAGTCCGGGATTCATGCCATCCACTGGGGGCAAGCTCGCCTCGAACCTGACCGCACGTTCGCCTGGCTCCACAGCGAACAGCTGCCATTGGCCGCGCCTCAGATTGAGTAAGCGATCAGCGACTCGCGGCCCTTCGGTCAATCGCGTCCAGGATCAACCCCCACGGAGGCGGTCGGTCCGCGGGTTCTTCGCGCGGCTCGTGGAGAGGCCGGACGTCCGGCCCGTAGTCCAGTTCCACGTCCCCCTTGCGCAGAGCCTCGATGTGCCCATCCCATGCCGGGTGGCGGGCGTGGGCCGCATTGATCCGCGGAAACACGATCACGGGCACGCCGAGGGTACCGACAGCCTCGCTGACCTGAGTCAAGGCCTGGTTGTCCGCGATGCCGAGCGCCAGCTTCGCGACGTAGTTGGCGCTCGCCGGGGCGACGGCCCAGCAGTCGGATCGCGGGTGCGGGCGCGGCTCTGTCGGGAGGCGCGGGGTGTCTCGTACGGACAGGCCGGTCAGCCGCTCCAAGCGGTCGATCTCGTCGCCCTCGCGCAGCCAACGAGCGGCCGTCGGCGTGAGCGTCACGGCGACCTGCCAGCCGCGCGCCATCGCGGGCTCGACGAGCTTCGTGCGCAGGTCCTGCACGCCATCCGTGGCCGTTCCGACGACCCCGAGTACACCGCGGTGCGTCACCACTCCACCCCCGATTGGAAAAGGTCCTGACATCCACAGCTGACACCAACGGCAGGGGACAGTACCAACGTTCGGCGGCCACCGCGGAAGCGCGTACCGCGAGCGCAGACGGCACCCGCGCCACCTCGGGCGAACTTACAAGGCGAATGTCGGCGGTTCGAAACCGTCCGTGCCCACCGATGCGAGCAGGCGAGAGCCCCGGACACCGCAGGTCATGCGGGGGCCGGGGCTCTTTTCGCGGCCGGTTCCCGCCACTGCGGCGGCTCTTGCCATCCGGTTCTTGCCATCCGGTTCGGATGAGGGTCGATGCCGCTGCTGTCAGGTCGCGTCCGAGCCTGGTCGGCCGGAAGGGCGCCACGGCGGAGGCCACGGCAGTTCGTGTCGCATCGGCCCCTCGACGCCGAGGTCGCGCCTGGCCGCCAGCAGAAACTTCTTGTGGGCCTCCCGGAACTCGAGGAAGGCCTCATCCCACGTGGTCGTGCCGGTCGTCGGGATGCCGCGGGCCAGGTACTCGAGGTGCCACAGTGCATGGCTCAGCCTGACCGCGGCAGTATTCGCCTCGACGTCACCCAGGAGCCAGAGGGACTGTGCGAGCGCGGAACGACGGCTTTCCGCACGTGACACTTCCTCCAGAACAGCTTCCGTCGGGGTGAGTGGCCGCGAACCTGTGGCGATGCCACGGCCGATGGCCAACTGAAGGTACTGATTGCTGAGTTCCTTGACCGCGTGGGCATATTCCGCGTAGGCGCCGAGCCGCCGTTCATCCCACCGGACCGACTGCTGGCGCCTCCAGCGGCTGCGCTCGGTCAGCGCCGAAACGGCCACGGACACTCCTGCGCCCACCGCCACGCCGACAAGCGGAAGTATCTGACCCGTGATGCTCATCGAAGCCCCCTTCGGAGTGCACATCCGCTCGGGCGATCAGGCCGAGCGTTCGTCCCACTCCCGGGCCGGGTGGGGGATCAGGGTCGGGTTGACGCGGTTGAGGACCGTTTCGCCGGTGATGAGGACGCGGGCGACGTCGTCGCGGCTCGGGACCTCGTACATGACGTTGAGGAGGACCTCCTCGAGGATGCTGCGGGCTGCCCGTGCGCCCGTGCGGCGCAGCAGTGACTGGTCGGCGATCGCGGCGATCGCCTCGTCGGTGAACTCCAGCTCCACGCCGTCGAGTTGGAAGAGTTTCTGGTACTGCCTGATCAGCGCGTTGCGCGGTTCGGTGAGGATGCGGATCAGGGCCGTGCGGTCCAGGGCGTGCACTGTCGTCGTTAGCGGCAGCCGCCCCACGAACTCGGGGATCAGGCCGTATTCGCGCAGATCCGCCGCCGTCACCTCGGTCAGCGGCTCCGGTGTGTGCAGCGGGGTGGGGCCGAAGCCGATGCCGCGGCGGGCCGAGCGGCGTTCGACGATCTCCTCCAGGCCGGCGAAGGCGCCGCCGACGATGAACAGGACCTGGGTGGTGTCGAGCGGGATGAACTCCTGGCCCGGATGCTTGCGCCCGCCCTGCGGCGGGATGGAGGCCACCGTGCCTTCGAGGATCTTCAGGAGCGCCTGCTGGACGCCCTCGCCGCTGACGTCACGCGTCAGCGAAGGGCCCTCGCTCTTGCGCGCGACCTTGTCGATCTCGTCGATGTAGATGATGCCGCGCTGCGCCCGCTCGACGTCGTAGTCGGCCGCCTGCACCAGCTTGAGCAGGATGTTCTCCACGTCCTCGCCGACATAGCCGGCCTCGGTCAGCGCGGTGGCGTCGGCGATTGCGAACGGTACGTCGAGGATCCGGGCCAGTGTCTGTACGAGGTACGTCTTGCCGCAGCCGGTGGGGCCGACGAGCAGTACGTTGGACTTGCCGAGCTCGATGTCGGAGTCGTCCGAGGCGCCGTTGCGCAGCCGCTTGTAGTGGTTGTGGACTGCGACCGCGAGGGTGCGCTTGGCCTTGTCCTGGCCGATGACGTACCGCGCCAGGTGCTCGAAGATCTCGCGTGGGGTGGGGAGTTCGGCGGGCGCTTGAGCTGCGGCCTCCTCCGTCTCCTCGGCGATGAGTTCGTTGCACAGCCCCACGCACTCGTCGCAGATACAGATTCCGCCCGGGCCTGCGATCAGCCTGCGGACCGACTTCTGGCTCTTCCCGCAGAACGTGCAGGTCAGCAGGGAGCCGCTGTCATCGGCGCGTGCCACTCGGATTCGTCTCCCTCGGCCTACGGACGCGGATGCATCGATATCGATTGTGACGTGGCGGCATCATCTGGATTCGTCCCGTCAGGACCGTAACTTGCCCCGGGCGCCGACGGCAACGCGCCTGGGGGCACGGCCCATGGCCCTCCTCGCGGATGTGACACACCCCCCACGGTTCCTCCCTGGCCCTTTGTGCAACCAGTTGCATAATGAGAACGCAGCCGTCCTGTCGTGACCGAGGAGAGCCCCGGATGAGTGCCTACCCCCACCTCATGACCCCCCTTGACCTGGGATGCGTCACCCTTCCCAACCGGGTCGTGATGGGTTCGATGCACGTCGGCCTCGAGGAGGCCGAGCGGGGCTTCGAGCGCATGGCGGCGTTCTACGCCGAGCGCGCCCGCGGCGGCGCGGGGCTGATCGTCACCGGTGGTATCGCCCCCAACGACGCGGGACGCCCGTACGAGGGCGGAGCGAAGCTCACCACGGAAGAGGAGGCCGAGCAGCACCGCGTCGTCACCGAGGCGGTGCACCGCGAGGGTGGCCGGATCGCGCTGCAGATCCTGCACTTCGGCCGGTACGCGTACCACAAGGACCTCGTCGCGCCGAGCGCGCTGCAGGCACCCATCTCGCCGTTCGTGCCGCACGAGCTGACCGAGGACGAGATCGAGCGGACCATCGAGGACTTCGTGCGCACGGCCGTGCTCGCGAAGAAGGCCGGGTACGACGGCGTCGAGATCATGGGCTCCGAGGGCTACCTCATCAACGAGTTCATCGCCGCGCCGACCAATCAGCGCACCGACCGCTGGGGCGGCTCGTACGAGAACCGGATGCGGCTGCCCGTCGAGATCGTGCGCCGCACCCGCGCCCGCCTCGGCAAGGACTTCCTGATCGTCTACCGGCTCTCCATGCTGGACCTGGTGCCCGGCGGCTCCTCGCTCGACGAGGTCATCGCGCTGGCCCGGCAGATCGAGGCGGCCGGTGCCAACGTCCTCAACACCGGGATCGGCTGGCACGAGGCGCGCATCCCGACGATCGCCACGTCCGTGCCGCGCGGGGCCTTCGCCTGGGTGACGAAGAAGGTGATGGGCGCGGTCGAGATCCCGCTCGTCACCAGCAACCGCATCAACACCCCCGAGGTCGCCGAGCAGTTGCTCGCCGACGGGCACGCCGACCTGGTGTCCCTGGCCCGACCCTTCCTCGCCGACCCCGAGTTCGTGGCGAAGGCCGCGGAGGGCCGCGCCGAGACCATCAACACCTGCATCGGCTGCAACCAGGCCTGCCTCGACCACACCTTCAGCGGCAAGATCACCTCCTGCCTGGTCAACCCGCGCGCCTGCCACGAGACCGAGCTGGTCCTCGGCCCGGTCCGCAAGGCCAAGCACATCGCCGTCGTCGGCGCCGGTCCGGCCGGTCTCGCCTGCGCGGTCTCCGCCGCCGAACGCGGCCACCAGGTCACCCTGTTCGACGCGGCCGAGGAGATCGGCGGGCAGCTGAACATCGCCCGCAAGGTCCCCGGCAAGCAGGAGTTCGACGAGACGATCCGCTACTTCCGCGTCCAGCTGGAGGAGCGCGGCGTGGACGTCAAGCTGGGTGTACGGGTGGAGGCCGGCGACCTCGCCGACGGGCCGTACGACGAGATCGTGATCGCCACCGGTGTCGAGCCGCGCACGCCCGCCATCGAGGGCGTCGACCACCCGCGCGTCCTCAGCTACCTCGACGTCCTTGCCGGTGGCGCCGAGGTGGGGGAGAAGGTGGCGATCGTCGGGGCCGGCGGGATCGGCTTCGATGTCGCGGAGTTCCTCACCGACGACGGCGAGGGCGCGAGCGAGGACGCGGCCGTCTACTTCCGCCAGTGGGGCGTCGACACGGACTACCGCGGCCGCGGCGGTCTCGACGAGCCGCGCCGCCCGCGGCCCCCGCGCCAGGTGCACCTGCTGCAGCGCAAGGCCAGCAAGGTCGGCGCAGGGCTCGGCAAGACCACCGGCTGGATCCACCGCACCGAGCTCAGGCACCGCGGTGTGCAGATGCTCGCGGGCGTCACGTACGACCGTATCGACGACGCCGGGCTGCACATCACCGTCGACGGGGAGAGCTCGGTGCTCGACGTGGACACCGTGGTGCTGTGTGCCGGGCAGGAGCCGCGCCGCGCGCTGTACGACCAGCTGCTCGCGGCCGGTGCGCACGTGCACGTCATCGGCGGCGCCGACGTGGCTGCCGAACTCGACGCCAAGCGGGCCGTCAAGCAGGGCACCGAGCTCGCCGCCGCGCTGTGACCGGCCGCCGTGCCGTGACCACCGGAACAGGCCCCCGCTGATGTCCCTGCCGCACGCGATCCTCACCGCGCTCCTGGAGAAGCCGTCCTCGGGCCTGGAGCTGACCCGCCGTTTCGACAGGTCGATCGGCTACTTCTGGTCGGCCACGCACCAGCAGATCTACCGGGAGCTGGGCCGTCTGGAGAAGTCCGGGCTGATCAGGGCACTGCCCGCGCAGGGGCCTTCGCGCGGCTCGAAGAAGGAGTACGAAGTCCTCGCGGCGGGGCGCGAGGAGCTCACCGCCTGGGTGGCGCGCCCCGAGGACCCGCGGCCCATGCGGGACCCGCTGATGCTGCGGGTGCGGGCCGCGGGTGTGGTGGGGCGCGCGGGCCTGATCGGGGAGCTGCGGCGCCATCTGGAGCTGCACCGGCGCCAGCTCGCGGAGTACGAGGCGATCGAGGCGCGGGACTTCCCCGCGGTATCGGGGGCATCGGTGGACTCGGCGGCATCGGTGGACTCGGCGGCACCGGCGGACTCGCCATCACCGGCGGGCTCGGCGGGCGATCCGCTGCAGCATCTGGTGCTGCGGGGCGGGATCGACCTGGAGACGTTCTGGGTGGCGTGGCTGGAGCGGGCGCTGGGGGAGTTGGATCCGGGGGACGGCACGGAGTGAGAGCCACCAGGCTCTGAGCGCGGGCCGGGCGCCGCGCCTCGCGCACGGCCCCCGGCCACCCACTCACCCCCCGGCCACCCACTCACCCTCCGGCCGCCTCCTCATGCACGTGCTTGAGCAGCATCCGCGCGTCGACCACATCCGGTGCGGCCACTTCCTTCCAGTACCGGTGGCCGCTGACGAACACCGCCAGCTCGCGCTCCCGCTCGCGCAGCTTCTCCACCTCGGCCTGTTCGTCCTCGGTCCAGCCGGGTGAGGCGGGGCGCTCCACCTTGCGCCAGCCGCCGGTGTCGCTGAAGCCGTCCAGCGGCACGACGGACCAGGGGAGCCGCTTCAGGAGCGCCAGCAGCTCCGCCCTGACCTGATGCAGCTCCTCCTGACCTTGCAGTAGGTCACTCGGGAACTCGTGTGTCACAGCCACGCCATAATGCTACGGCTGTTCGATTTTCGAAGGCGAGTAAATAGGGGGAGTTCATCTGTTCGAGTGGTCACGGCCCCAGGACGTTCCGTACCGTACGGGCGACGGAGGGAAGTGATCACCATGACCCGGCTGCGCCTGGGCCCGCTGCTGCGCTACGTCGACGGGACGGCGGCCACGCTTTGGGTGGAGACCGACCGCCCCTGCACGGCCGAGGTGCGCTGCGCCGACGGCACCACCGGCCGCGAGCCCACCTTCCAGGTGGCCGGGCACCACTACGCGCTGGTCCCGGTCGGCGGTCTGACACCCGGCACCGACACCGCGTACGAGGTCTTCCTGGACGGCCGGCAGGTATGGCCGCTGCCCGACTCGCCGTTCCCGCCGTCCACGATCCGCACGCCCTCGGGCGCCGAGGACGAGGAGCTGCGCCTTTCCTTCGGCTCCTGCCGCTGGGCCGCGCCCCCCTCGGGAGAGCACGACCCGGTGGGTCCCGACGCGCTCGACATCCTCGCCGCGGAGCTCGCCGACCGCCCGGACGGTGTGCGCCCGGACGGCGTGCACCCGGACAGCGTGCGCCCGGACGACGTACGCCCCGACGTCCTCGTGCTCCTCGGCGACCAGGTGTACGCGGACATGACGTCCAAGGCCACCAAGAGCTGGCTCGCGGCCCGGCGCGATCTGCGGGAACCGCCGGGCGCGCAGGTCGCGGACTACGAGGAGTACACCCACCTCTATTACGAGTCCTGGCTCGACCCGGAGGTGCGCTGGCTCCTGTCGACCGTGCCCAGCTGCATGATCTTCGACGACCACGACGTGATCGACGACTGGAACACCAGCGCGTCCTGGCTGGCCGAGATGCGGGCCACGCCCTGGTGGAACGAGCGGATCCTCAGCGGCCTGATGTCGTACTGGGTCTACCAGCACCTCGGCAACCTCACCCCCTCCCAGCTCGCGGCCGACAAGCTGTACGCGCAGGTGCGCGCCACGCCCGACGGCACCGACGCCCTGCGCACCTTCGCCGCCGAGGCCGACCGGGACCCGGCGCGGACCCGCTGGAGCTACCGGCGCGACTTCGGCCGCGTACGGCTGCTCATGGTCGACACACGTGCGGCGCGGGTCCTGGAGGAGTCCGAGCGGGAGATGCTGGACGCCGAGGAGGCGGCCTGGCTGCGCGAACAGGCCCTGTGCGAGCCGGAGTCGAGCGATCATCTCCTCATCGGCACTTCGCTGCCCTGGCTGCTGCCGCATCTGATCCACGAGGCCGAGGGCTGGAACGCGGCGCTCGCGCGCGGCGAACGCGGCCCGCGCTGGGCCCGGATCGCGGAGGATCTGCGGCGGCGCAGCGATCTGGAGCACTGGGCGGCGTTCCCGCGCTCTTTCGAGGCGCTCACCGAGCTGATCGCCGAGGCGGGCACGGGCCCGGACGCGCCCGCCACCGTCTGCGTGCTCTCCGGCGACGTCCACCACGCGTACGCGGCCGAACCCAGCTGGCCCGCCGACCGGCGCACCCCGGACGCCCGCATCCTCCAGCTCACCTGCTCGCCGGTGCACAACCGCATCCACCGCTCGGTGAAGTGGGGCTTCCGCTTCGGCTGGAGCAAGGCGGGCCGCGCGCTCGGGCGGCGCTTCGCCCGGCACGGGCGGCTCGGCGGGAGGACGCTCGAATGGCGCCGGACGGGCGGGCCCTGGTTCGGCAACCAGCTGATGACGCTGAGCCTGCGCGGCCGTTCCTCCCGGCTCCGGCTCGACCAGGCGCGGCGCGTACGGGGCGGGGGAGCGCGGCTGGAGACGGTGGAGGACAGGCGGCTCACGTCGTGAGAGCTGATTCCGGCCAGAGCTCGAATGGTGACCTAATGTTGAACTTGCAAGCACATTAAGGGCTGCCTAATCTTGGGGCTCCCCCACGGCCCGGTCCGCACCCGGACCGGATTAAGGAGCCCTGCCATGACTGGACGTCTCGACAGCGCCCAGCCCTACGCCATAGGCCTGTTCCGTATCGTCGTCGGACTGCTCTACGCCTGCCACGGCGCATCGTCCCTCTTCGGTGTGCTCGGCGGCTCGGCGGGCGGCGGCCCGGAGGCCGGTGCCTGGCCGTTCTGGTATGCGGCCGTCATCGAGGTCGTCTGCGGCGGCCTCGTCCTCATCGGCCTGGCCACGCGCCCCGCCGCGCTGATCGCCTCGGGCGCGATGGCCTACGCGTACTTCAAGGTCCACCAGCCCGAGGGCCTCTGGCCGCTGGAGAACGGCGGCGAGTCCGCCGCCCTGTTCTGCTGGGCCTTCCTGCTGCTCGTCTTCACCGGCTCCGGCGCCCTCGGCCTCGACCGCCTCCTCTCGCGCGGCACCCGTGCGCAGTCCGCCGAAGCCGCGCAGTCCGCCGAGGACGGGCAGTCCGCCGAGGACGGGCAGGAGCCGGTCAAGTCTGCGGAAGCGATCCGAACGGCACGCTGAAACAGGCCAACCGCTCGCCCGCACCGCCCTGTTCGCGGTGCAGGACCACCGAAGCGGCCGCGCCCCGGCGGAAGTTCCAGCCGTGGTGTGCGGCCGCTTCGCCGTTCCCGGAGGCGTCGGCGGTGAAGTCGAGCCAGACCTCGTTGTCCGGGTTCACGTATTCCGGGTCCTTCGAGGGCTGCACCGGGTCGACCCGGTGCTGGTAGTGCCCGCCCGCATCCGCAGGGTCCGCGCCGCACGGCTTGCGGTGCACATGTGCGCCGTAACCGTGGCCCGGCTCGAGGCCCTGCACCTTCAGGACGATCCGGGTGCCGTGCGGACTCGTGCGCTGACGCACCTCGATCCGGGAGGCGGCGGGCACCAGCTCCTGGTCGTACGTCAGGGCCGCCGACGGGATCAGCGCTCCGGGCGGCGCGAACCTGGCCGCCGTACGCATCCGGTAGAAGTCCCCCGAGTCCCCCCTGCCTCCGCTGCTCGTCCAGACTGCTTCACTCCCGCCGCCGCCCGACGCGCCGTTGCCGCCCGACGCGCCGTTGCCGCCCATCGTGCCGATGCCCGCCGCACCGCCACCGCCGCCCGTCCCGCTCGCGAGCAACACGGCCGTCAGGCCCGCCACCGCCGCCATCCCTGCCACCATCGCCGGCTCTCCCTCGTCTCGTCGTCTGGACGTCTGGTCGTCGCCTCCGCTTCCTCCGTTCGTACGGGACCGGGGCGCCGCCCGCCGCATCCGGCGCGGCAGGCGGGTGAACGGGGGTGACCGGGCGCCGCACCCCCGTGGATGTTCCGGGAGCCGCCGTGCGTACGCTGTATGGCTGTTGAGCTGTCTCCTGTCCGGACTCTGCGGACGGACACCTCAGCGGCGCCCGAGCGGCGCGGTACTGCCGACCGGGAGGGGGACTCGTGCTGGACAGTGTGGGGGCCCTGACCGGCAGTTCCTGGATCTACGCGATCGTGGCGCTGTCGATCCTCTTCGACGTCTTCCTGCCCGTGCTGCCCAGCGGCTTCCTGGTGATCACCGCGGCCACCGCGGCCGCCGCGGGAACGGGTGTCGCGGCCGGTTCCGCGACCCGTGTCGTCGGTGACGTCCCCGACCTGCTGCTGCTCACCCTGTGCGCGGCGACCGCCTCGGTGCTCGGCGATCTCGCGGCCTACCGGCTCGCCTGGCGCGGCGGGCCGCGCCTGGACCGTGCCCTGGCCCGCTCGCGCCGCCTCGCCACCGCGCAGGAACGTCTCGGCGCCGCGCTCGCACGGGGCGGCGGAGCCCTGGTGATCCTCGCGCGCTTCGCCCCCGCCGGACGGTCCGTGGTGTCCTTCGGCGCGGGCGCGGCACACCGGCGGGTCCGCGAGTTCCTGCCGTGGTCGGCGCTCGCGGGCATCGCATGGGCCACGTACAGCGTCGGCCTGGGCTACTTCGGCGGTCAGCTCCTGGGCGCCAACTGGATCGCCACTGCGGTCTCGGTCGCGGCGCTGTTCGCGGCCGGGGCGGGCGCGGCGTACTGGATGCGACGCCCGGCCCCGGTGGCGGACCCGGCGGGCTGAAGGGGCGCACGGGCTGAACGGGCTGAAGGGGCGCACGGGCTGAACGAGCTGAATGGGCGCACGGGCGGTGCGAGCCCGGCTCCGTGGGCGCGGCGGCCCCGTGTGGCGGCTTCGTCAGCCTGCGATTGCTTTCTGTCCGCGGAAGGGGCTGTCAGCCCGCGAAGCGCAGCTCCATCGAGCCGTCCGCCGCCGCCGTGACCTTCAGCCCGTCGAGATCCATGACGTGCACGGTCGGCTCGTAGCGCGCGGCCCGCGGCCCGATGCCGACCACCCGCATCCCGGCCGCCTTGCCCGCGGCGATCCCCGCCTCCGAGTCCTCGAAGACGATGCAGTCGGCCGGGTCGACGCCGAGCAGCCCGGCTCCCTTGAGGAAGCCCTCGGGGTCCGGCTTGCTGGCCGCGACCGACTCGGCGGTGACGCGGTGGCCGGGCATCGGCAGCCCGGCCGCGTTCATACGGGCGGTGGCGAGGGCCGTGTCGGCCGAGGTGACCAGCGCGTGCGGCAGGTCCGCGAGCGCGGCCAGGAACGCCGGCGCGCCGCCGATCGCCACCACACCCTCGACATCGGCGGTCTCGGCGGCGAGCATCTCGCGGTTCTCCGCGTAGTTCTCCTCCATGGGCCGCTCCGGCAGCAGCACCGCCATCGAGGCGTAGCCCTGGCGGCCGTGCACGACGGTCATGACCTCGTCGAAGTCGAGCCGGTGCTTCTCGGCGAACCGCCGCCAGCAGCGCTCCACCACCGCATCGGAGTTGACGAGCGTGCCGTCCATGTCGAGGAGCAGGGCGCGGGCGGTCAGCACGGTGGGGGCCTCGGTGGCCGTCATCGGCGCTCTCCAGAGCTCGGGACGCGGCCGGATCCGGGCCGCGGGAAACGGTGGCCGGTGCGGCCACCGAAGAAACAGAGCGGCCCCGCCCGCCGGTCGGGGTGCGGGCGGAGGCCACTTTGTTCCTACAGCATACAAACAGCGGGAACGACTCCGCGAACCGGCTGCCGGCCAGGGCCTCAGGCCACGGCCTCGTAGAAACTGAAGCCCGCCAGAGCCAGCATCGCCACCGCCGCGATCTTGGTGATCAGCGCCAGCGGGACCCGCTTGAGCAGCGCCTTCCCGCCGATGATGCCGATCGCCGCGACCGACCAGAGCGCGAGCACCGCGCCGAGGCCGACGGAGAGCGGGTCGTCGTACTTGGCGGCGAGGTTGGCCGTCATGATCTGGGTCAGATCGCCGAACTCGGCGACCAGGATGAGCATGAAACCCGCCCCGGAGACCTTCCAGAACGACTGGTCCTCGGGCTTGCGGATCTCCTCCTCGTCCTCGGACCTCTTCATCAGCAGCATCACGGCGCCCGCGAGGAAGAGGACACCGGTGACGGCCTGGACGAGGCGGTCCGGGAGCAGGGTCAGTACCGAACCGGCCGCGATGGCGAGCGTGACATGCACCGCGAAGGCCGCGGCGACACCGGCGAAGACATACGAGGCGCGGTAACGGGTGCCGAGGACCAGGCCGGCGAGGGCGGTCTTGTCGGGCAGTTCGGCAAGGAAGACGACGCCGAAGACGAGCGCCGTCACGGTCAGGCTGATCAAAATTCCTCAATCGGTCGGGCTGCCCCACCGAGAGCTGCTGCGGACACCTCGGCGCGGCAGCGCTCGGAGGTGTGCCGGGGCACACGGGTGCACTGCTGAGCCGAAGGTCTCGCTGGCGGACCCGGTGCCACGTGAGGCACTCGCAGATCCGCTCCGGGCGCCGGCCCAGCCCGTCACGAGTGACGGCCGGGCAGTATGTCGACGGTCCGGCGAAGAGCTACTCCCCTTCTGCGTCCCCCATCGTACGCGACCCTCGTCCGCACCCGACAGGGACCGAAGTCCCGAGGAGACCCCCACACCCCGCCCCTTCGCGCGACACTGGGGTCATGTGCCGCAGCATCAAGACCCTCCGCCCGCCGGTCCTCGAACACGACGCCACCGAGGACGACATCCGCGCCGCCGCCCTCCAGTACGTACGCAAGGTCTCCGGCTTCCGCGCCCCCGCCGCCCACAACGCCGAGGTCTTCGACCGCGCGGTCGACGCGGTCGCCGATGCCACCCGGGAACTGCTCGACGATCTGGTCGTACGCGGATCGCCGGGCGCGAAGGACAAGGACGCCGCCTGATCCCCGGCCGGGTCCGCACCTACCCGAGACACGAGCAGGGGGCTCCCCGGTCCCACTCCGGGCGGCTGCGCGAAGATGGACCGCATGAGCATCGTGAAGATCAACGCCCTGACCGTGCCGGCCGAGCAGCGCGAGACCCTGGAGAAGCGGTTCGCCGCGCGGGCCGGGGCCGTGGAGAGCTCCGACGGGTTCGAGTGGTTCGAGCTGCTGAAGCCGCTCGAAGGCACCGACCAGTACCTGGTGTACACGCGCTGGCGCAGTGAGGCCGACTTCCAGGCCTGGATGGAGGGGCCGATGAAGGCGGCGCACCAGGGCGGCGGGGGAGGTTCCGAGGGCGGCGAGCGCCCGAAGCCGGCGGCGAGCGGCTCGCAGGTGTGGACCTTCGAGGTCGTGCAGCAGGCCGGCCCGAAGTCCGCCTGAGCCATGCGCGAACCCGACGTCACCGTGGACAGCGTGGATACCGAGGTCACCATCGCCCCGGAGCCGCTCGGCTCCGAGGCGGAGCGGCTGCTCTGGCGCGCGTACTACACCGAGGTCAGCGACCGCTGGTACGTGAAGGAGACGGGGCAGCCGACCCCGCCGGACGAACTGGAGCGGGGGATCGCCGAGGAGGACGGCGAGGGGCTGCGGCCGCCGGACGGCGTGCTGCTCGTGGCCCGGTCCGGGGGCGAGCCCCTGGGCATGGCCGGTGTGCGGCGGCTCGACGCGGAGACCTGCGAGCTGACGCGGGTCTTCCTGCTGCCCGCCGCCCGCGGCAAGGGTGTGGCGGCGGCCCTGATGGGCGCAGTCGAGGAGGCCGCGCGGGAACGGGGCGCGCGCCGCCTCGTGCTCGACACCCGCCTCGACCTGATCGAGGCACGCAGGCTGTACACGAAGCACGGATACGTCGAGATCCCGGCGTACAACTCCGGTCCGTACTCGGAGATCTGGTACGGGAAGGAGCTCCCCGCAAACTGACGCCGCCGCGCCCGGACGCTGCCCGCCCCACGTCTCCCGCGCACCGCTACTGGGGCCTGTCGTCAAATTCCCGCCGGGCAGGCGGGAATTTGACGACAGGCCCTAGGGCGTGACCCGTGCCGCATGATCACGCGGTACGGGGCCGTTGCCCGGGGTCTCCTGGTCGGAGCCGGAGAACTCCAGGCTGAGTTCCTCCACCAGGCGGACCAGGTCCCGCGGGCGTTCCGGGCCCCACCAGTCGCCGAGGAGTTCCGCGAGGGAGTCCTCGCGGGCCTTGCAGAGCCGGGCGGCGGCGGCGCGGCCGGAGGGGGTGAACACCAGGCGCAGGCCCTCGCGCTTGGCGAGCCTGCGTTCCTCCAGCTGGCGGGCCGCGGCCTGGATATGGGCGAGCGACACGGTGGTGTTCTCGGCGAGCACGGCCGGTTCCGTATGGCCGAAGTGCTGGATGCGCAGCAGCATCCAGCTCGCCGCGGGCAGCAGGTCCTCGCCCGCCCGTGCGGTGATCTCCTGGTAGATCCGCTTGCGGCCCTGCCGGGTGCCGAGGACGGACAGCGCCCGGTGCACCTCGTCCTGCGAGGAGCGCTCCACCGGGTTGCTGGCGAGCGTCTCGGTGATCTCCGGTGCGGTCACCGAGCCGCGCAGCTTGTCCTCGCGCAGCAGGAACGACAGCGCGAACGCGAGCAGCGCCACCGGCACCGCGTACAGGAAGACGTCGGTGATCGCGGAGGAGTAGCCGTCCACGGCGATGCGCTGCAGGTCCGGCGGGAGCTGGGCGATGGTGTGCGGATCGGCCTCCAGGTTCTCGACGGTGATCCCCTCGGGCAGGGTCCGGCCCGTCAGGGCGTCGCTGAGTTTGTCGTCGAGCCGGTTGGTGAAGAGCGTGCCGAAGATTGCCACGCCGAAGGAGGCGCCGATCGAGCGGAAGAAGGTCGCGCCGGAGGTGGCGACGCCCAGGTCCTCGTAGCTCACGGCGTTCTGCACGATCAGGACAAGGACCTGCATGACCAGGCCGAGACCGAGGCCGAAGACGAAGAAGTACGCGTTCATCTCCCAGTTGCCGGTGGCCGCCGTCAGCTGGTGCAGCAGGAGCAGTCCGAGCGCGGTGACCGCGGTGCCGGCGATGGGGAAGATCTTCCAGCGGCCGGTGCGCGAGACGATCTGGCCGGATGCGGTCGAGGAAAGCAGCAGGCCGAGCACCATCGGCAGCATGTGCACACCCGACATGGTGGGCGAGACGCCCTTGACGACCTGCAGGAACGTCGGCAGATACGTCATCGCACCGAACATCGCGAAGCCGACGACGAAGCTGATCGCCGCGGACAGCGTGAACGTGCGGATACGGAAGAGACGCAGCGGCAGCACGGGCTCGGGGGCCTTGCGCTCCACCGCCAGGAACCACACGAGCAGCACCGCCCCGAGCACCGCGAGGCCGATGATCTGCGCCGAACCCCAGGCCCAGGTGGTGCCGCCGAGCGAGGCCACCAGGACCAGACAGGTGGCGACCGAGGCGATCAGGAAGGTGCCCAGGTAGTCGATCCGGTGCGGCCGAACGGCGTGCGGGATGTGCAGGGCCGCGGCGATCACCACGAGCGCGACGACACCGATCGGCAGATTGATGTAGAAGACCCAGCGCCAGCTCAGATGGTCCACGAACAGTCCGCCGAGCAGCGGCCCGAGCACGCTCGTCGCACCGAAGACGGCACCGAACAGGCCCTGGTACTTGCCGCGCTCACGCGGCGAGACGATATCGCCGACGATCGCCATCGAGAGCACCATCAGACCGCCGCCGCCCAGGCCCTGCAGGGCGCGGAAGCCGATCAGCTGCGGCATGTCCTGCGCGAGCCCGCACAGCGCCGAGCCGATCAGGAAGATCACGATCGCCAGCTGGAAGAGCTTCTTGCGCCCGTACAGGTCGCCGAGCTTGCCCCACAGCGGGGTCGCGGCCGTCGCGGCCAGCATGTACGCGGTGACCACCCACGACAGGTGCTGCATGCCGCCGAGGTCGCTGACGATCGTCGGCAGCGCGGTCGAGACGATGGTCTGGTCGAGTGCCGCGAGCAGCATGCCGAGCAGCAGCGCCCCGATCGACACCATGACACCGCGCTGCGTCTGCCCGGCACCCGGTTCCGGTGCCGTCGCCGACGTGCCCGCGCCGCTCATGTCCTGGGCCATCGACGCCTCCTCGCGCTCCGCTCCGGGACCCACCGCCGTGCCGCCCCGGGGGCGCACGGCTCTCTCCATCTCCCTCCATCGTGGGCGGCTTGGCCGGTTATGGCCTGTTGAAGAGGGGAATGCGGTGCCGATGAGCCGGGTGGGGCGCTGTGCCCGGTGGGCACGGGTCTGCATAATCGCTGGGAGCTCTGGGGAGAGGGCTCGGTTTCAGGAGGGGACCCGCGAGGTGAGTGGAATGACGTGTCCGCACTGCGGCACGCCCGAGGACGGCGCCGGTGCGCCGCGGTGCGGCTGCGGTCAGCGGGCCGCCGACGCCTCGCGTGCGGAGCGCTCCGCCGGGGCCGCCGAGGCGGAGGGCTTGGCCGGGGTTGCCCAGCCGGAGGGCTTGGCCGGGGCGGAGGGCTTCGAGCCGCTGCGCATACGGCCCTACGTGTCGCTGACGCCCGGTGAACCGGTCCCCGCGCAGCAGCCGGCCGGCGAGGACGCCACGCTCGGGCTGCCCCTCATCCACCACCGGCCGGCCGGAGCGGAGGCGACCGAGCCGCATCCCGCCGATGTGGACCTGTTCGTGCCGCCCGCCGAAGCGGCGGCCGGTGACCACCCGGGCGGGCCGCCGGACGAGGAACAGCTCGTCCACCGCACGCCCGGCTCCGGACGTGCCGCGCGCCGCGCGGAGCGGGACCGGCGGCGCAAGACGCTGCTCACGGTCTGCGGTGCCGCGCTCGCCGTCGTGGCGGTGGCGGGACTCGCGATCGCCTTCTCCTCCTACGGGGACGACGAGCGGCGGGACGAGGCGCTGCCGGACATCGTCTCCAGCGCGCCCGCGCACAGCGCGTCACCCACCCCCGGCGAGAGCGCCTCCGAGTCCGCCTTGCCCTCGGAGTCGGCCTCGCCCACCGAGTCCGCGTCCCCCTCGGCCTCGCCGAGCGAGAAGACGAGCACCTCCGCCCCGACGCCCGGAACGTCCGGAACATCCGGCCCGACGACGCCGAAGACCTCGCAGCCGCAGGACGACGGCGCCCTGCGGCTTGGCGACAGCGGCAGCGATGTACGGCAGATGCAGCGGATGCTGCGTGACCTCCGGGCCTACAAGGGGCAGCCGCACGGGCAGTTCGACGAGGAGACCCGGGACGGGGTGGCGACGTTCCAGGCCTGGGCCGGTATCGAGGACGACCCCAGCGGCGTCTACGGCCCCGCGACGCGCGCCGCGCTGGAAGGAACCGCGGGAAACGGCGGCCGGGGGCAGTAGGCGCGCGGCCCTCCGCAGGGCCGCGCCCTCCGCAGGGCCGCAGCTCGCCGCGCCCGGCTCCGCTCAGCCGCCGCGCCCGGCCCCGGCTCCGCTCAGCCGCCGCGCCCGGCTCCGCTCAGCCGCCGCGCCCGGCTCCGCTCAGCCGCCGCGCCCGGCCCCGGCTCCGCTCAGTCTTCGCCCCGCCGCCGACGCCACTCCCGTACCACCTCGTCGACATCCACCGGCCCCCGCCCGAGCGCCGGACCGGCGGGCGGGCGGCGCAGGAAGGCGGTGACCTTCTCGTTGATCGGTTCGAACAGCGCGCGGATCGCCCGCTCCGAGGGCGCCTCGGCCGCCGCGGCAAGGGCGTCCTCGACCTCCTTGCGCAGGGCGAGCGCCGGGGGCAGGGCACCGGGGAGCTGTTCCTGGTGCATCTTCTTCCGGATCCACCAGAGCTCGTCATACGGCCGTTCGAGGCCGTCCAGCGGCTTGCCGGCGCCCGGCAGCCGGGCGAAGTCACCGCGGTTCTCGGCCTCGCGGATCTGCTTGTCGACAAAGGACTCGAAGCTGACACCAGGGGGTTTACGCTCAGTCATACCTCCAGTTTCGCAAACCGAATACGTGACTTGAAGGAGCGCAGGTGCTCGAGCTCACCATGGCCTCGGTCTCCCAGGAGGACGCGGACGCCACGGCCGGGATGGTCATGGCCGAGTCGGACAGCACGCCGGGGGCGGTGCTGCGCGTCGGCCGCGACCGCACGGCGTGCAAGCTGTCGCCGCCCGACGACTGGTTGTTCGTCTCCCGTACGCACCTGGAGTTCCTCTGTGGACCCGACGCCGTCTGGCGGGTGACCTGGCTGCACGGCTCGCACCCCGATCCGGCCTCCGAGGTCCGCGTCCGCATAGGGGAGCAGCAGCACCCGCTCGCGTACGGCGGCACCATGGTCCTGCCTGGCGGCGGCTCGGGCGAGGTGGTCATCCAGGACCGCGGCAGCAGCCGCAGCGTCAACGTGGGCTTCTACCACGAACGGTGACAGCGGATCAGGTGCGGCCGGTCCGTATCCCGGCCGCCCTGCGTCCCGCTCGGCTTGCGTCCCTCCGCCCGGCCTCGCGCCCGCCCTGCGTCAGACCCGCCCTGCGTCAGACCCGCCCTGCGTCAGACCCGCCTTGCGTCAGACCCGTTCGAGCGGCCGGTGCGGCCCCTGCGGAAGTACGGCCCTGATCGCGTCACCGGGCCGTACCGCACCGCCCGTGCGCACGACGGCCATGATGCCCGCCCTGCGCACGAGCCGCCCCTGACCGTCACGGAACACGACCTGCTTGAGCAGCCCGTCCTGGTAGGCGTCGATCTGCGCGCAGGGATTGCGCAGTCCGGTGACCTCCAGGACGGCCTCCTCGCCGAGGTGCAGGAGGGTGCCCGTGGACAGGCCGAGCAGGTCGATCCCGCGGGTGGTGATGTTCTCGCCGAGCGCGCCGGGCACCACCGCGTGCCCGTTCCCGGCGACCTCCGTGAAGAGCTCCTCGTGGATGAGGTGGACCTGCCGCAGGTTCGGCTGACTCGGGTCCTGCCGGACCCGCGAGCGGTGCTGCACGGTCACCCCCGCGTGCACGTCCCCCTGGACTCCGAGGCCGGCGAGCAGCGTGATGCTCTCGCGGTTCGGCTTGCTGAACGAGTACGTCTCGTTGCGGCTGACCGCGGTCACGGTCCCGTTGATCTCCATCGTGTTCCCTCCCGGTCGGGCTTCAGCACCGCTTGGGCGGTGTCCACCCGTATGTCGAACTGATCCGGTACTCGCCCGGCCCGTCGGCCTCCAGGCGTACGAACTCCCCGTCCCGTGCCAGACAGCCCCCGGAGGTCGTCAGCCACGGCGAGTACGCGAGCTTCACGCGCACCGGGCCCGCCGTCTCGGCCCGTACGACCAGCGAGGTCTGGTCCGAGCGGATGACCTCCGCGGGGGCGGAGACCAGCGGCTGCGCGTCCCGTACGCGGTAGACCCTCCAGTGCGCGTCGTGCCAGACCGGCTCGAGGAACGCCGGTTCGTCCCGCACCAGGGCGGCTTCGCGTTCGGCGGGGCCGTCCGGGCGGCCGTCGTGCAGGACGACCAGGCCCACGGACCACTTGTCCAGCCAGGCCTTGTACGCCTCGGGCGAGAAGGCGCCGTCCGGGACGCCGGCGCCCGGGTATCCGTCGTAGAACAGGGGCCCGCGCTGCACATCGGCCTGCCGGTTCCAGCCCTTGGCGAGGTTGACGTGCCCGGCGAGCAGGGATGCCTCGCGGTGGTCGCGGGCCGGGACCACCTCGACGCGGGTACGGTCGGCGCCGAGCCGGTCGAGGGCGGTGAGCAGGCCGTCGGTGTGCTGCGCCCAGGCCGGGACCTTGGTGTAGACGACGATGTCGTCGACGGCCTTCTGGGTCACCCAGTACACCGCGAACACCAGGGTCAGCACGTACGCGACCTGCTTGTTGCGCCCGGCGCGACGCTGCGGGGCGGACGGTTGCGGCTCGGACGGCTGCGCTTCGGTCGTACGCGCTCCGGCCGCCTTCGGCGCGTCCGGCTTCGGTGGCAGGCAGGCGAGCAGGACGGCCGGGGCGAGGATCTGCGCGAGCCGCTCCACGTTCGTACCGATCGGCGAGGCGATCACCCACGTGAGCACCACCCCCAGCGCGTACACCGCCGAGCCCGCCTTGAGCGCCCGCCATCTGCCCGGCGCCGCCCACAGCACCGCCGCGCAGAACAGCACGGGCGCGAGGATCCGCCCCCACCCCATCGGCTGCACCCCCTCGAAGGGGAACAGGAGCGTCGTCACGCCGACCACCACGACCGGCGGCGCCAGGAGCGCGAGGGCCCGCCCCCAGTCCCGTACGAGCAGGAACGCTGCACCCGCGACGAGCAGATACAGCCCCGCGACCGGCGAGGCCGCCGTCGCCAGCACCGCACACAGCGCGGCCCACCACAGCCGCCGCGAGCCGATCAGGAGCACGCACGCGCCCAGCGCGAAGGCCGCGCCGAGCGCGAAGGTGGTGCGGCCGGAGATCACGTTGCAGCACAGGGCGTACGAGGTGAGCAGGGCCGGCCACAGCGGGCGGGCGATGCCCGTACGCACCCACAGGAGCCCGCCGAGCCAGCCCGAGACCAGACCGGAGAGCAGCGTCACCGTCTTCACGCCGAGTACGGCCATCAGGAACGGCGAGATCAGGCTGTAGTTGGCGGTGTGCACACCGCCGTACCAGGAGAGGTTGTACGGGGAGGTGGGGTGCTCGGCGAAGAAATCTGCCCAGGCCTGCTGTGCCGCGAGATCCCCGCCGCCCTTGGCGAAGAACACCCACCACACCGCGTACAGCGGCAGCGGCGCGAGCGCGCAGAGCAGCGGCACCCGGTGGCGTACCCGCCGGGCGGCGCGCTCGGGTGCCGTCGCGTCCGGCGACGGGGTGCGCGAGGACAGGGCTGCGTCCTGGGCCATGGCGGAGGGCTTTCGGCTGGGCTGTCGGGCTGTCGGTGGGGCGACCGGGTGGGGTCGACCTCGTAGACGCTAGCCAGCCGGAATCCGTTCGGGCAGCGGACCCCCGGTTCCGGGCGTTTTGTCCGGCCCAACGGTGCGCCGTGCCTGTGGTGCGACGGTGCGTCGTGCCCGTGGTGCGACGGTGTCCCGTACCCGTAGTAACGAGTTCTACCTCTGGCAAGAGTCGGGGAGAGGTCTTTTGAGGGTGAGTGGCGTGCAGGAACCGTGGCTGTGCGTGCAAGACCCTTGCGGTGGGCGGGGCGGAGTCGTGAGACTGTCAGCGTAACTAGAACGCGTACTAGTTCTTGCGGAGTGCCGGGACGCTCCGCAAGAACCCCACTGTCACTTGAGGAATCAAGGCAGGAGCGCTCATGGCCGCGGAACCCGTCATCGTCGAAGCAGTGCGTACCCCCATAGGCAAGCGCGGCGGCTCGCTCGCCAACCTTCACCCGGCGTACCTGCTCGGGGAGACGTACCGCGAGGTCCTCGCCCGCACCGGGATCAAGGCCGACTGCGTGGAGCAGATCGTCGGCGGCACCGTCACCCACGCCGGCGAACAGACGATGAACCCGGCGCGGACCGCCTGGCTCACCATGGGGCTGCCGTACGAGACGGCCGCGACCACCGTGGACTGCCAGTGCGGCTCGTCCCAGCAGGCCTCGCACATGGTCGCCAACATGATCGCCTGCGGGGTCATCGACATCGGGATCTCCTGCGGCGTCGAGGCCATGTCCCGCGTGCCGCTGGGCTCCGCCTCCAAGCACGGGCCGGGCAAACCGTTCCCCGACGAGTGGAACGTGGACCTGCCCAACCAGTTCGAGGCCGCCGAACGCATCGCCCGCAAGCGCGGCCTCACCCGCGAGAACGTCGACTCCCTCGGCCTCATCTCACAGGAACGGGCGGCCATCGCCTGGTCCGAGGAGCGCTTCAAGCGCGAGACGTTCGCGGTCCAGGTGCCCACGACCGAGGAGGAGCAGGCCGCCGGGCAGGGGATGTGGCGGCTCGTCGACCGCGACGAAGGGCTGCGCGATACGACGATGGAAGGGCTGGGGCGCCTCAAGCCGGTGCTGCCCACGGCGATCCACACCGCCGGCAACTCCTCACAGATCTCCGACGGGGCCGCCGCGATCATGTGGGCGTCGAAGCGGATGGCGCGCGCGCTCAAGCTGAAGCCGCGCGCGCGGATCGTCGCCCAGGCGCTGGTGGGGGCGGACCCGCACTACCACCTGGACGGGCCGATCGACGCGACCCGGGCCGTGCTCGGCAAGGCCGGGATGTCCCTCAAGGACATCGACCTCGTCGAGATCAACGAGGCCTTCGCCTCCGTGGTCCTCAGCTGGGCCCAGGTCTTCGAACAGGACCTGGAGAAGGTCAACGTCAACGGCGGCGGCATCGCGCTCGGCCACCCCGTCGGCTCGACGGGCGCCCGCCTGATCACCACGGCGCTGCACGAACTGGAACGCCGCGACAAGGAGTTCGCCCTGATCACGATGTGCGCGGGCGGAGCACTGGCCACGGGGACGATCATCCAACGGCTCTGAGCCTCCCTCACGGGCCGGAGGAGGCGACGGCCGCCCCTCGGGCGTAGGGGCGGCCGTGCTGGACGGCGCGGCGCAAGATCACGCGCCGAGGGCAGGCTGCTCGGCGCGTGTCATTGCCCGGCATGGTGCGCGTTCCCTGCACCCGACCCTCCGCCGACGTGGTTCAGATACGGACAGCGCGCACGAGGAGCGTGCCCAGATCCCCAGCACGCGGGGCGGAGAGGATGACCGCTGAGACATCCATGAAGCCGTAGTTGAGCAGGATCCCTGTCCACATCTGCGGCGTGTAGGCCCAGCGGCGCAGGATCGGAGGGTCTCCTGCGAAGTCTCCCTTGTATGCCCCCTGAGGTCCGTAGCAGCCTTCGATGGCCGGTGCGTGGGAGAACGCCAGGACACCGCCCGGGTCGAGCCGCGCGTGTACGAGGGGAAGCAATGTGGCGGGGTCGGTGAACCAGAGGCCACCGAAGACGGAGAACACGGCGTCGAACCGGTCCTCGGTCTTGCGGAGGAACTCGGTTGCCTCCTCATGAACGAAGTGCAGGCGATCCGCGTCTCCCCACCTCGCGCGGGCGTGGGAGATCTGGGCGTCTGACAAGTCCAGCCCTACGGAGGTCACGCCGCGCGTGGCAAGGTGCGCGATGTTGCGGCCGGTGCCGCAGCCCAGCTCCAGAGCGCGTCCGGGCATGCCGAAGCCCTGACGGCGCAAGATCTCCTCATCGGGGCCGTGTTCCGGGTACTGGGTCCAGTTGAACCACGTGCGCTCTCCGGCGGCATTGGTCTCGCGAGGGGACGGCTTGGTCTGGGCGTAGTCGCCCCAGAACTGGGCTGTGGTCATGCGTTTCCCCTACTTCGGGCTGCCGTGGCACCCGGCGTGACACTGGTGGCAGTCCGCTGCCTCCGGCCACAGCGGAAGGTCCGCCTCGAACCCGGCCGCTGTGATCGCGTCGAGTGTGCGCTGCCGGACGTTTTTCGCTCCGCCGCGGGTCTTCTCGTCCAGGTACTCAGGGTTGTGGTGGATGAAGTATCCCGCCACCCGGTCGCAGAACTCGGCATAGTCCGCCGTGTGCAGGATGAACGTGTGCCACCCGACGTCGACCGTCTCCGAGGGAGACAGCGGCTCGTCGCACGCGACTCCGGCAACGAGGAACTTCACGGTTTCCGCCATGATGCGCCGGGAGTACTCAAGGCCCATGTGTGAGTGATCCGCCGTGATGCGGGTGGCGAGCCTGTCGAGCAGGTGCTCACCCATGATCTCCCGGGGATCCACCTTCTTGGTCGGTGCGGTGGGATCGGTCGTCGGCATGCTGCTGCCTCCTTGCCTGTTGGGGTGCACTTGTGGCCCGCTGTCGGCCGAGCTTCCGTAGATGTGGGGAACGCTTCGCGGAAGGATCACGCCACCGGCAGACAGCGGGGGATCACGCGTCCGACTTCAGAGGCGCGCTGCAGTGCAGGCACTGCCCAGTCGTGTCCTTCCAGATGACCAGGCAGGTGCAGCCGGGGCACTTGGGGATCTCCTCGCCTTCGATGAAGACGGGCGACTCCTCGGTGTTCGCCCGTGGCTCCTCTGCCTGCACGCTCATCTCAGGGCCTTTCGTGAGAAGTCGAAGCGGACGGCATCAGTGAACGGCTGGGCCGGGGGCCGCGACCACGTCACTTCGGTCGCAGTTATGACGCACGTCTGCCGCATCCACTACCGTGACCAGGGAAGACGGCATGCCCGAGAGGACGAGGTATGGCGGACAGGCGTGATCGCTTAGTGCGGCGCATGAAGGCATGCGGCTACAGTCAGGAGCGGCTGGCGCATGCCCTGCCCGTCGACCGAACCACGGTTGGCCGTTGGGTGCGAGGAGAGGCGGCTCCGCAGGGCTTCCTCTGGCCGAAGCTCGCACGACTCCTCAAGGTGAATCCGGCGGAGTTGGAGCGCCTGTTGGAACCGGACGAGCCTCCAGCACCGGCAACGAGGTCAGAGGGGGGTGACTTTGACGACGTGATCCGGCGTGACTTCCTGCAACTCGTGACCACGGCGGGCGCGCTGGCCTCCACGCCCGTGCCGGCCGCAGCTGGGGCAACGGAGTACGCGAGCATGGGCCCGCACCTCTGGCAGGTGTACTCCCTGGCGTCATCGAAGCAGTCCGTGTACCCCCTCGTCCGCGATCAGGCAATCGCGTTGTCCCACGCTCTTCGAGCGAGCCACGGAGAGGGGCACAAGCGTCTCTGTGCGGACGTCGGTGATCTCTTCCAACTCGCCGGGGAGATCATGTTCGACGGCAACCGCTACACGGACGCAGCGCACTGCTACACCCTCGCGGCCAGTGCCGCACGGGAGGCCGGAAATCCAGACCTGTGGGCCTGCGCCCTGACTCGGCATGCCTTCATCGGACTGTACGGAGACCAGCGGTACGAGGAGACCGCTCCACTGGTGGAGTTGGCGCGTCACGTGGCTCGACGTGGGGACACACAGCTTTCCACCCGGCACTGGGTTTCCGCTGTTCAGGCGGAAATCTTCGCAGCCATAGGGGATCTCGACTCCTGCAAGCGGGCTCTCGATGAAGCCGAAGAGGTTCATTCGCTCGCTGGCCCCGTGCACAACGGCGGATGGTTGAGGTTCGACGGCTCCCGTCTGGCCGAGGAACGCGGAACCTGCTTCACGAAACTCCAGCGCCCTGATCTCGCCGAGGATGCTCTTGGCGCGGCACTGAGGCAGTTGCCTCCCGCGTCGCGGCGCAGGGGTGCCATTCTGGCGGATCTTGCCCTCATCGGGGTGCAGCGGCGGGATGTGGACCAGCTCATGTCATATGCGAATGAGGCCCTCAATGTCGCGCGGCAACGTGGATCAGGCTGGGTCGGCCGCAAACTGCTCGTGCTCCGAGAAGAACTCGAACCGCTGAAGTCGGACCGCAGGGTAAGAGAGTTATCGGAGCAAATTTCCGCACTGAAGGTCTCGGGATGAGAGGGAGATCCGTGGATATCGAAGAAGGTCGCATCTTTCGCGAGGCGTGGATTGAGGGCGTCAAGAAGCACTTCCCCGGAGACCCGAAACCCGGGTACATCACGCCGTGGGAGAAAACGCCTGATTGGGAGCGCAAGTCCGCCGCGGCAGTGTGCCACCAAGTTCGTGAATTCATCAAGCTCTCAGGCGGTACCACGAACCGACTCAGCAGGGAGCAGCGCGGGCGCTTCGTCGCTACATGCTGGATTGCGCAGATCTACCGCCGGATCGAGGACCCGAAGCCGGGCTACGTAGCGGACTGGTCAGAACTTCCGGAATGGCAGCGGGAGACGGACGCCGACATCTTCGATGCGATTGAGAGCGAGAGTCGGCATCTGACTCAGGATTCCTGAGCAGTCGGCTGCGCTGGCGCATATGGCCACGCGTCCGTAATTCTTCAGGCATTGCGGGATCCGCAGGCGGCTCCGCGGGATTTCCGGCACCGGCTGACGCTGATCGTGCCCCGAGGCGGCGGTCGGACAATCGCCCATGGGCCGCCGGGGCGTCCTGCCCGGCCGTGGTTGTGCGAGGGCCGAAAAAAGCGTCAGCCCCCGGAAAGACGCACCCCGCCGCTCCGCGGCGGGGTGCGGGAGTGCCGTGGCGGATGCGGCGCGCCGGAGCCGTGCGGAATACGACTCAGTACCAGCCGTTCGCCTGCCAGAAGGACCACGCCTCGACCGGCGAGCCGTAGCGGTCGTTCATGTAGTCCAGGCCCCACTCGATCTGCGTGGCCGGGTTGGTCTTCCAGTCGGAGCCCGCCGAGGCCATCTTCGAGCCCGGGAGCGCCTGGACCAGGCCGTACGCGCCGGAGGACGAGTTCGTCGCGGTGTGGTCCCAGCCGCTCTCGTGGGCGACGATCTTGCTGAACGCGGCGAACTGCGCCGGATCCTTGATCATCTTCTTCGCGAGCGCCTTCGCCGACCCCGCCGCGGCCGGAGCGGCCATCGGTACGGCGGCCGGTGCGCCCTGTGCCGGTGCGGCCTGCGCCGTGGCGGCCTGGGCGGGGGCCGCCGTGAAGACCAGACCCGCGGCGGACGCGGCCACCAGCGCGGTGGTGAGGGTCTTCTTCGGGGTGGCGATGCGGCGAATGCTGGAGAGGGACACGCTGGACCTTCCGGTGGGGAACGGGGGGCCGCAGGCAAGCCGGTGCCGCGGGAAGTGCGGTGGGGGTTTGCCGGGGCGGGGCCCGTGGGGGCCGCCGTGCCCTGCGACGACCTCCAGAGAAGCAGGGCTGTTACGCCGCCGCAATCACCCCTTGTACTAGTGGGCCTCGCACCCGGGGCGTAACGGCCCTACCCCCGCCGCCCCCTCGGCCTCGCAGGTCAAGCCCGCTTTCCGCCCCCTTGGCGATCATGCTCCGAGGTCCACTATTCCACTTCGTAAGTGACCTAGGTCCTGTGGGCGGGCTCACCCGTGCGAGCCCCCGATTTATACGGGAAGTGAGCACCCCGTCACGGATTCTTGGGTGATTCCGTTACCTTTTCGCCCGTTCTGCCCCCACGATCGAATGTGACGGGCGCCTCGAACGCCGCCTTTCGTGTGGCCCGCCGCAGCGCCTTGAGAACCGTCGGCCCGACCGCGAGCGTCAGCACGACCGTGATCACGGCCCGCCCGAGGTCCCAGCCCATCGAGGTGGCGAGGCAGTAGGCGATATAGCGGGCCAGGTTCTCGTGCAGCGGATCACCGGGCACGAAGGAGATGCCCGAGCCGAGGCCGCCGATGACCGGCCAGCCGTACATGTTCATCACGAAGCCGTACGCGAACGACGCGAGCGCCCCGTACAGCGCGAGCATCGCCATCTCGGCCCGCCCGCGCAGCCGGTCCGCACCGGGCAGCAGCCCCGCGCCCATCGCGACCCAGCCCATGCTGAGCATCTGGAACGGCATCCACGGCCCCACCCCGCCGGTGAGCAGCGCGGAGGCGAACAGCGTCACCGAGCCGAGCACGTATCCGAAGCCCGGACCGAGCACCCGCCCGGCCACGATCATCAGGAAGAACGTCGGCTCAAGGCCCGCCGTGCCCGCCCCGAGCGGCCGCAGCGCCGCGCCGACCGCGGCTAGCACTCCGATCATCGCAATGGCCTTCGCGCCGAGCCCGCTCTCCGAGATGGTCGCGAGCACCACGCCGAGCAGCATCGGAAGGAGCGCCGCGAACAGCCACGGCGCGTCCTTGGAGTGCGCCACACCGGACTGCGGATCGGCGAGCAGCGGCCAGGCGAAGGCGAACACACCGGTCACCCCGACCAGGACCAGCGCCACGACCGACCTGGGCCCGAGCCGCACGGCCCGTACCTGCGCGGTCGTCAGCCGAGCGGTCGGCAGCTGCGCGGTCCGTTCCCGCGCGGTCCGTCCGCGCGCGGCCCGCCCCATCACGCCGGCTCCCCGAGAGCCGTACGCACCTGTCCGACCGTGAGCCACGGCAGCGGCGCGAGGATCTTGCCGACCTGCGGGGCGAAGGACGGCGAGGACACCACGACCTCCTCGGTCGGCCCGTCCGCGACCACCTCGCCCTCGGCGAGGATCACCACCCGGTGCGCCAGTTCGGCGGCCAGCTCCACATCGTGGGTGGCGAGCACGATCGCGTGCCCTTCGGCGGCGAGCGACCGCAGCACCGTCACCAGGCGCGCCTTCGCCGCGTAGTCGAGGCCGCGGGTCGGCTCGTCGAGCAGGAGCAGCGGCGGCCGGGCTGTGAGGACGACGGCCAGCGCGAGCGCGAGCCGCTGCCCCTCGGACAGGTCCCGCGGGTGCGTGCCGTCCCCGATCCCGGGCAGCAGCTCCGCGACGAGCGCCCGGCAGGTACCCGGCGCCGCCTCCGCGTCCGCGTCGGCGGCCGCGCACTCACCGGCCACGGTGTCGGCGTACAGCAGATCCCGCGGTTCCTGCGGTACGAGGCCGACGCGCCGGATGAGTTCCCGCGGCGTGGTCCGGTGCGGTACGGCGCCCGCGACGCGCACGCTTCCGGAGGAGGGCTCCACGAGCCCGACGAACGCGGAGAGCAGGGTGGACTTCCCGGCCCCGTTGCGCCCCATCAGGGCGATGGTCTCGCCCGGCGAGACGGTGAGGTCCACGCGGTGCAGGGCTTCGATCCGGCCACGGTGGACGCCGAGGGAGGCGGCGGAGGCGGTGTGCCCGGCGCCGGGCGTGGCGGAGTCCGCGGGAGCGGTGACCGCGGGCCGCGGCCTGCGGCGCAGGAGGGAGAAGCGGCGGCGCGGCGGAGCTTCCGCCCGCGTGGTTTCGTCCTGCGCGGCCCCATCCCGGGCGCCCCCATCCCGCGTGGTTTCGTCCCGCGCGGGACGACCCGCCGGGGCACCGGACTCCGGAGCGCTGGACTCCGCCCGGGCGCCGGACTCCGGCGTACCGGACAGTCCCCGCCCTCCCGGGGGCCGAGCCCCTCTCAGGCTATCGGCCCCCACTGACAATCCCGCCGCCTCCACCGCGGGCACCTCCACCCCCGCCAGCTGTTCCCGCAGCTCGGCGGCGCTCCGCCGGGCATCGCGGACCGTCAGCGGCAGCGGTGACCAGCCCGCGAGGCGGCCCAGGCCGACCACCGGCGGGAACACCGGGGAGACCGCCATGATCTCCGCGGGCGTCCCGGCCACCGGAGCCGCGCCCGGCGAGGGCAGCAGCACCACCTGGTCCGCGTACTGCACGACCCGTTCGAGCCGGTGCTCTGCCATCAGCACCGTCGTGCCGAGGTCGTGCACGAGCCGCTGCAGCACCGCGAGCACCTCCTCGGCGGCGGCCGGGTCGAGCGCCGAGGTCGGCTCGTCGAGGACGAGGACCCGCGGGTGCGGGGTGAGCACCGAACCGATCGCGACCCGCTGCTGCTGCCCGCCGGAGAGCGTGGCGATGGGGCGTTCGCGCAGCTCGGCGAGGCCGAGCAGGTCGAGGGTCTCCTCGACGCGGCGGCGCATCACATCCGGCGCCAGGCCGAGCGACTCCATGCCGTACGCGAGCTCGTCCTCGACGGTGTCGGTGACGAAGTGCGAGAGCGGGTCCTGGCCCACGGTGCCGACCACATCGGCCAGCTCCCGCGGTTTGTGCGTACGGGTGTCACGTCCCGCGACGGTGACCCGGCCGCGCAGGGTGCCGCCGGTGAAGTGCGGGACGAGCCCGCTGACCGTGCCGAGGAGAGTCGACTTGCCGACTCCGGACGGCCCGACGAGCAGCATCAGCTCGCCCTCCGGGACGGTGAGATCGGCCCCGGAGAGGGTCGGGCGCTCCACCCCGTCGTACGTCACGGAGACATCCTCGAAGCGGATCATGAGGCTTCCTTCCGTGGGGCGGCCGCAGGACACGAGCCCTGAGGCCGTGCGGACTCGACACCCGGGCCCTGTCCGCGTGGCGCCCGCGCGGCTCGAACCGGCGCGGGCGTGATGAACGCGGGCAGCAGCCCGATCAGTACGGACGCCGCCGGCCACAGCGGCAGCCCGGGCGCCGTGGGCGGTACGACACCGGGGTGCAGGGCGGCCGGGTCCGCGGAGGCCGCGGCGATCATGAGGGCCGCGACCGCCACCCCGGACCCCGACACCAGCCAGGCCCGCAGATCCCACCGGTCGGGCCGGTAGCGGGTACGCAGCGAACGCTTCCCGCCGAGCCACAACCCCACCAGCGCGAGCGCGAGACCGCCGAGCAGCACCGGAAGCCCGAACCCCGCGCCCTGCGCGGCGAGCAGTCCGTACGTTCCGGCGCACACCCCGAGCAGCCCGCCCAGCGTGCACACCGCGGTCAGCCGCCGTACGGGAACGGGAACGTCGGCGCTGCGCCCGTAGCCGCGCGCGTCCATCGCGGCCGCCAGCGCCACCGAACGCTCCAACGCGCCCTCAAGCACCGGAAGCCCCACCTGCGCGAGCCCCCGGATCCCGCGGTCGGGACGGCCGCGCAGCCGCCGCGCCCGCCGCAGCCGCGCCAGATCCGCCAGGAACTGCGGCGCGAACGTCATCGCCACGACCACCGCGACCCCCGCCTCGTACAGCGCACCCGGCAGCGATTTGAGCAGCCGCGCCGGGTTGGCGAGCGCGTTTGCCGCGCCGATGCAGATCAGGAGCGTGGCCAGCTTCAGCCCGTCGTACAGCGCGAAGAGCAGCCCCTCGGCGGTCACCTTGCCGCCGAGCCGCACGCCCTGCGCCCAGTCGGGCAGCGGCACCTCGGGCAGCGAGAACAGCACGTGCGAGCCCGGGATCGGCGATCCGAGGACCACCGCGAACACCAGCCGGATCGCGAGCACCAGCAGGCCGAGCTTCACGAACGCTCCGTACGAACGCGCCCACGGCGCATCCGAACGCCGCGCCGCCACCACGTATCCCGCGACGCCGACCAGCAGGCCGAGCAGCAGCGGATTGGTGGTGCGCGAGGCGGCCGTGCCGAGCCCGAGTGCCCAGATCCACCAGGCGCCCGGGTGCAGGGCGTTGGCACGGGTGACGACCGGTGCGGCGGGCCGCCGCCGCAGGACGGCGGAGTACGGGCTCATGGCTCAGCCCCGACGGCGGCGGGCCTGCCAGATCGCTGCCACGCCGAGCAGAAGGACCGCGGCGAGCCCGGCGAGCAGTCCGACGGAGGGGCCGCCGTCGTCACCCGGAGCGGCGGAGTCCGCAGCGTCCGAGGCGTCCGCAGCGTCCGAGCCGGTCGGCTCCTTCGCGCCGTCCCCGGACACCATCTCCCCGCAGCCGCGCTGCGGATAGCCGGATACGGCGCACAACAGCGCGCTGCTGTCGTAGCGCAGTGGTTTGGCGACCGCCGCGAGCGCCTCCGCGGACGTCCCGTCCTCGTCGATCCGCGCACAGGCCGTACGCGGCTTCGGCGGCGTCTCACCGGAGGGCGCGTCCGCGGCCGTACCGAAGTCGATGACGAGCGCGACCCGCTTCTGGCCGCCCTTCGCCGCCGTATCCGCGCAGATCTCCTCGAAGCCGGCGTCCGAGCGTGGCTTCGAGGCGTCCGCGGAGTCCTCGCTCACGGCGAAGCGGAAGCCCTCCACATCACCGTCCGAGGGCCTGGCGGTCGCCGGGCCCTGGGTGGCGTATGCCCAGGCGCCCTTGTCGTCCTTGAACCAGAACGACCAGTAGCGGTACGCATCCGCCTGCGCCGGGGCGGCGCACAGGACGGCGAGGACCGCCCCCGCGAGGAGGGCGGCCGCGGACTGCCGCAGGCTTCTCACAGCTTGTTCTTCTTGCGGCCGCTGAGCAGGAAGCCGATGCCGACGCTGGCGACGAAGAAGACGCCGATGATCCACCAGACGTTCATGGACGAGCCCTCGTCGTCCTTCTGCTCGTCCTTCTTGTCCTTGTCGTCCGCGGACTTCTCCGCAGCGCCGGAGTCGGCCTTCTGCGGCGCCGGGCCCATCGCGTTCAGGGCGCTCACCAGGTCCGTACCGCCGAAGTCCTTCGGGTCGGCACCGGCGGCGTGGGCGGCGAAGATCAGCTGGGCGTAGGCGGCGGGGCTGCCGGAGGTCTTCGCCCAGGCGACGCCGTTCTTCTGCAGCTCGGCGAGCGGCGCCTTCGCGTGCTCGGTCAGACCGGCCGCGGAGAGTGCCACGACGGAGTCGGCGGTGTTGCCGTAGTCGGGCTGGTCCTCGGCGCCGGCCAGCGAGGATTTCAGGTAGCCGTCCTCGGCGAGGATGTCGGCGAGGTACGTGGCACCGTTCGAGGCGGCCCGCGCGAGGTCCGTGGCCTCGGCGCACTCGACGGGCTCGGTCGTGTCGGCGGCCTCGGCGACGAGACCCTGCTCCAGGGCGCCGAGCACACCGGCGGCGGTCGCGTCGGCGTTGGGCGCGAGCTCGCCGGTCTTCATGTCGGCGAGGCCGAAGGCGCCCTTGCCCGTGTCGCAGGGCAGGGACAGCGCCATGAGCGCGTCGGCCGGCGTCTTGTCCTTCTTCGACTTCACGTCGGCCGGCTTCTCCCCGGCCGCCTTCAGGGCGCCGACGACCAGCGAGGTGGAGTTGGCGTCGGAGGGCAGGCCCGGGTTGTAGCCCCAGCCGCCGTCCTCGTTCTGTACGGACTTCAGCCAGGCGACCGACTTCTTGACGTCGGCGTCATGCCCGCCGAGCGCGGCGAGCGCCTGGATCGCGGTCGCGGTGGAGTTGGAGTCGACGACCGTCTTGTCATCGCACTTCTGCGCGGGATCCTCGCGGAACGCGGCGTACGCGCCGTCCGCGCAGGCCTGCCCGGCCAGCCAGTCCACGGCCTTCGCCGCCGGCTTCACACCCACGGTGTCCTGCGCGAGCAGCGCGTACGACTGGCGGAAGACGCCGTCCCACTGCGGGTCCGCCTTGCCGTACAGGCCCGAAGGCAGGTCGGCGGGTGCCGGGGTGTCGTCCGCGATCGCGGCGGGGGCTGCGGCCGCGCAGAGTACGGCGGTGGCGGCGGCCAGTGCGGCGCTTCGGCGGGCTCTCATGATCGGGCGGTGCCTCTCCTGCTGGGCCGGGCACGGGCCCGTGAAGGCACCGGGCTCCGGGTCCGTGTACCTCGACGGTCCCGGCCGCCGGATCGTCCGGCGACTGGAGCCACACACGCCGCTCACGGAGCATTCCGGCTTGTCATCCGCGTTTTTGTGCGGCGGATGGCATACGGTTGCGGGTCAGCGCCGGATTCGCACCGGCTTCCCTCCGTACGGCGTGGTGATTGCCCGCCCACTGTACCGGGCAGTCAGATGGCGGGGGTCGTCGGTGGGCGCGGGCGGGAGGTACCCCTACTGTGTTTGGTCAAGGTCGAAGGCCAGTAGGTTCGTGTGGTTGAGGGTGGGAGCCGAGCCGGAGGGGTGGGCATGAGCGATAGCCAGGTCACGATCAGGCTCACGAGTGACGAGGCGCTGGTGCTGTCGCACTGGCTGGAGAAGCTCCAGATGACGGACCTCAGCCGCGTTGTCGATGATCCGGCGGTCTGGGCGCCGGTCCACCGCATCGCCGGAACGCTGGACAAGGCACTTCCTGAGTTGTTCGCCTCGGACAATGACCAGCGGCTTGAGGCCGCTCGACAGCGACTTCGGCCGGAAGGCTGATCTACCGGCCTGAACCTATTCGAACGGGGGAGCGATGGCCGACGTTGTACGTGTGATGGAGGCGCTGGCCGAGCAGGGCGTGACGGTGCTCTTCAAGGCCGACGCGGAGCGCATGCGCGATGGCGTCCGGCCGTGGACCTTCGTCGCGAACGGTGGCCCCTTCCACGAGGGCCTGCTCGTGCGCACTGATGCGGCCTCGGTGGAGGACTGCTTGAAGACCTGTCTGCCTCGGCTGCGTGACCGCGGGCTGGTCATCCCTGAGTGAAGGGCGGCTCAGTCGGCCCATCGACTCTTGTGGCCTGTCCCGGTCAGACCACTAGATATGCACGAGGATCTGTCGTAGAGGATGTCCGAGCGCATCAGTGAGGGAGGCCAGTTCCTCGTCGGTCAGCCATGCCCGGTTGGGATAAGAGATCGTCTCAACTGGCTTGATCACTAGGCTGGCGGTCGTGAAAGCGATGGTGAGGCGTCTGGTGCCGGACGGGCTGTGGGAGTTGTTCCAGCGGGTGGTTCCGGCCGCGCCGGTGCGTCCGCAGGGCGGTGGCCGACGCCGCTACGGTGATCGCGAAGTGCTGGCGGCGATCCTGTTCGTGGCCACGACCGGCTGTACCTGGCGGCAACTGCCGCCGGGTTTCGGCCCGTCCGTCCCAACCGCGCACCGGCGGTTCACCGAGTGGAGCCGGGCCCGGGTCTGGGGCAAGCTCCACCGCCTGATCCTTGACGAACTCGGCGCCCGCGGTGAGCTGGACTGGTCCCGCTGCGCTATCGACTCCGTGAACATGCGGGCTCTGAAAGGGGGGACCTGTCGGGTCCGAATCCTGTAGATCGCGGCAAGAAGGGATCAAAGATCCACTTGATCACCGAGCGGACCGGTCTGCCCGTCTCGATCGGGATCTCCGCCGCGAACACCCACGACAGCCAGGGGCTCGAACCCCTGGTGCGCGGCATCCCGCCCATCCGCTCCCGACGCGGGCCGCGCCGACGAAGGCCCGCCAAGCTCTATGGCGACAAGGGATACGACTACGATCACCTGCGCCGGTGGCTACGCTCCCGAAACATCACCCCGCGCATCGCCCGCAAGGGCATCGAGTCCTCCCAGCGCCTGGGCCGTCACCGCTGGACTGTGGAGCGCACGGTGGCCTGGCTGGCCAGGTGCCGCCGGCTGCACCGCCGTTATGAACGCAAGGTCGAACACTTCCTCGCCTTCGCCGGTATCGCTGCTGCGCTCATCTGCTACCGCCGTCTGGGCGCGTGAGCCGGTTCATACGGCTCCGAGGAACCCTGGGTCGGCGCCGTCGAACTGGCGGCACGAGTCGCGGCTCAGCCTCAGGAGTTCCGCCATGGGCACCGCACGGCGACTGGTCGCCAGCAGGTCCTGGCGGGCCTCGGCCGACCACAACGGCGGGAAGAACGACAAACCCTGCCGGCCGTTCAGCACGGAGACCTCGGTGCGCCAGCCGTCCCACCGCAGCCCCCCGTAGAACTCCTGGAGTCCTCCGGAGAGAATCCAGGACAGCCAGGCCGAGTGCCCGGCGCCCAGTGCCTCCCAGCCAAGGGAGTCAGGGGCGAAGTAGACGATCTCGCCCGGCTCGCCGGGCCGACCGGCCTCACGGGGGTTGCCCCCGTTGAGGGCGAACACCCCGCCCAGCGCATCGTGCGCAACCACGAGCCCCGCCCCCGGCCGCCAGGCCGGATCGAACGTCGAGGGCATCGCATTGATCTGCGCCAGGCTCGGCAGACGCTCTGCGTCGGCGACCCCCGGGCTTCCGAAGATCCGCAACCAGCCGCTGTCCACGAGCAGACCGCCGCAATTCAGCATGATTCCGCCCAGGTTCGACCGGGCCGAGACCTGGAGCTGCAACAAGGACGCGCGGCCTGTCTCGGTGTCGCCGGGCAGCACCTCAACTGGTACGTCAGTGCCAGACAGCTCCTGGAGGAGGAGCGGCCAGGCTGGATCACTGACGTTGATCAGCTCATTGACCTCGCGCATCCCCGCATCGTCGCACCAGCACGGGAGACGCTGTCGACCGGGGCACCTTCAATTCGATCCACCAAACAAGACGATCTCTAAAGGACCTCGATCCTGAATCGCGCGAACCCCATCGGCCAGTCGTACACCAACTCGTTGAGCGACGTTTCGACGCCACAGCAGGGAACCATCACCATCAGCGTTGGAAAGCTCACGTCGTAGCGGTCCGATACGGCCTCCGCCCACCAGCCGGTGGTGAGCTCCACACCGCAGTGTGGGCAGGAGATCTTTTCCAGATTGTTACCACAGAGGATCACCTCGACGCTGTCATGCCACTTGGCTTCCAGACCACGGCGTGCGTCATCGTCGGGAAGCATCCCGGACAGCCTGGCGGCAGCACGATCCGCCGCACCCTTGCTGGGCTGCCAGTACGGATCGACTGGAATCACCGTCAGGTAGTTGTCACTCATCGCCAACCTCGCTTGCCCGCCATGGTTGCGCCTGGTCCACCAACCCGGCGAACCTATCCGGTCACAGCACTGCCAGGAGACCGGGCAGCCCATGTCGCGGCGACCGCCTGCGGCATGGCGCCGATCGAGGCTGGTTGGTCCACCACGACCACCACGGCTCCGTGCTTGGCCTGGAGTTTCGCCGATGTACAGGCCGAGGAAGACGTCGACGTCGCCGGTGTCGATCACGTGCGGGCCTCTCCATCACGCCCGCAGGGACAGTCATGCCGGAACCAACGGTCGGAGGCCCATCGCGGAACCACAAAAGCGGTAACGGGGGGCGCTCGCGGCGGTCATTTCCCCACCATCCCTGCAGACCACACGGCATATGCCGCCCCCGCTACGCTGCCCCCAATGATTGAAACCATGGTGTTCGACATCGGCGAGACCCTCACTCGCGACGACCGGTACTGGGCACGCTGGGCGGACTGGCTTGACGTCCCCCGCCACACCGTGGCCGCGCTCGTAGGTGCCGTCACCGCACAAGGCCGCGACAACGCCGATGCCCTTCGCCTCCTACGCCCCGGGATCGACCTCGCCGCCGAATACGAAGCCCGCGAACGCGCCGGACGCGGGGAGATCCTCGAAGCGGAGGATCTGTACGATGACGTCCTGCCTGCGCTGAGCGGCCTTCGTGAACTTGGCGTCCGCGTCGTCATCGTCGGCAACCAGACCCGGAAGGCCGGGGAGATGCTGCGCGCGCTCGACCTGCCCGCGGATCTGATCATCACTTCGGCCGAGTGGGGCTGCTCGAAGCCTTCGCCGGAGTTCTTCGCACGCGTCCTCGAAGTGTCCGGGGCGGCGCCGCGCGAGACCGTCTACGTCGGCGACCATCCGGCGAACGACCTCTTCCCGGCGAAGGCCGCGGGGCTGCGGGTCGCGCATGTGCGGCGCGGGCCGTGGGGGTTCCTGTGGGGCGACGACCCTGAGGTGCGCGCGGCTGCGGACTGGTCCATCGACAGTCTCACCGAGCTGCTGTCCATCGTCGCCGACTGACGCGACAGCGCGGCGGCCCCTCCCTGCCTGCGTGGGCGGGAAGCGCCGTTCGCGTACTGCACACGCACGGGCGTGGGTACGGTCCGCAGTGGCTGTCCCGAACGGAGTTCAGTATGCCCGCCAACTCCATGCGTGAGGTAGGCAAACGTGTTGCCACCTTGCGCCGCGCCCGCCGCATGACTCAACTCGACCTGGCACGCGCCGCGTTCGTGTCACCCAGCATGCTCCGCAAGATCGAGCAGGGCAGTCGGATGCCCGGCGACGACACCCTCGACTCACTTGCTGCGGCCCTCGACGTCGACCCCACGCGGCTCCTCACCGGCAGCGCCCGCCTGGACACGCGGGTTCGCGACGCCCTGCCTGCCCTGTCCGCAGCGATCACCGCCTACGACATCCCCGACGACGGCCCCGTCCGCCCCCTCACCGAACTGCACGCCGCGGTCGCGGAGGCCACGTCGTGGAGGCTCGCAGCACATTACGTGCAGATCGCCAGCCACCTCCCGTCACTCCTCACCGAACTGTCCCGCGCTGTACAGACAATGCCCGATGCTGCTCCTCTCATGACCGCAGCTCTCCGTGCGGCCGATGCCGCCGCATATAAGTACGGGGC
Source organism: Streptomyces lothianensis (assembly GCF_047779955.1). NCBI lineage: Bacteria > Bacillati > Actinomycetota > Actinomycetes > Kitasatosporales > Streptomycetaceae > Streptomyces > Streptomyces lothianensis. Next base: position 43,700 of record NZ_JBLMKT010000039.1, read on the forward strand.
CCACGACCTTTCCGCCCGCCTCGTGGAACTCATGCGCTGGTCCGCCGCCCGCACAGAGAACCAGCTCCTTGACGCAACCGTCGCCTACGTCCGCACCGAGACGTTCTTCGCCGCGCGCGCCCACCGGTCCGGCCTCCGCGCCCTCGAAGCCGCCCTCGACAAGATGCCGCCGCCCACGACCGAGGTGGTGGCCACGGCCACCCGCGGCGCCCTGCACATGCGGGCCGCCGTCATCGCCGGACGGGCGGGCGACAGCACCGCGGCGGAACTCCATCTCGCCGAAGCCCGCACGTTCGGCGAACAGGTTCGCGAGGGCACCTACTTGGGGACCGCGTTCGGTCCCGACTCGGTGCGCATCCACGAAGTGTCGGTAGCTGTCAGTCTCGGCTCCGACCATGTGCAGCGCGCCCTTGACGTGGCCCGCATGTGGTCACCGCCCCGCGCTCTGCCGGAGGAGCGCCGTTCCGGGTTCTACATCGAACTCGCCCGCGCTCAACTTTGGGCAGGACTGCCCGATGACTCATTCGAGTCGCTGAAGACGGCCCGCCATATCGCACCCCAGCACACGCGTGAACACCTGTGGGCCCGCGAGGATGCCGCCACCCTGCGGCGGCTGAAGCGCGCGGATGTCGACACTCTCACACGCTTCGCCGAATGGATCGGCGCCATCTGACTCCTCGTTCGACGTAGGCGCGGTGACACAAGCTGTGTCACTTGTCCCCTGCTGAGCGGATCACTATCTGCCTGTCCAGCAAACAACGGCGGATGGGATCGAGGATGAGCACGGCACCGACCGAGCGGGCAACGGCCATGGATCACCCGGTCAGCATCGCCCGACCCCATTGTCACCTGCGGTTGCAACAAGGCGGTGACGCAATGACCACCACCGTCGGCACGCACCTGGAATGGCTGCCCGAGCCGGGAAGGATCTGGCACGTGGGGGCCGGTACGCACTTCGACGCGGTGCTGATGTCCCGTCGCCTGGGGTTGTGCGTGAAGGAGCGCCTCGGCGAGGCCTGCGGGGCGGTGATCTGCGATGCGTGGTCGCGGATGCTGTTCTTTCTCACCTCACCCGGTACGACTGCGGGATGGGATGAGCGGGAGACGACGGTGTGCGGCCCGTCGACCTATGTCGCGGTGCCGTCGCTCGGGTCTCCGGAGAATCTGTTGCACTGGGTGGAGCCGCCCACTCGCGAGAAGGTGTTCACGGATCCGGAGGAATTGCGGCAGGCCATCCGACACACGATCGCGGTGGCGCTGGGCCCCAGGACCGAGCACTTCCGATGAGCGCGCCCAGGATCATCCGCCTCGCCGAGTGGACGATCGGCCGGGACACCACCCCCGGCGCGTCGGGGCCGCTCCGGCATATCGAGTGCACGACATGCGGCGCCGAGTCCCCACCTTCCGCGCGGGCGAGCAGCCCCTCGCCGACGTGTGGGCGATCCGCCACGCCGGGGCGACCAGGCACACCGGGTTCCGGGAGATCATGACCGCGTTCCTGCGCGCCACCCCCGCCCCGCAGCCCACTCCACCGCGGGCGGGCCCAGCCATGGGTGTGAGTCGCTACTGCTGCCGCTGCGATCAGCCGATCCTGCCGGACCAGGAGTATCAGCAGCTCGACAAGTTCTCCGTGAGCGGCGGTGGCATCGCCTTGCATGAGCACACTGTGTGTCAGCCTCCTGAGCGGCGAGTCCCGGAGCCGCGGCGCGCGGTGGGCGGGCCCTGCCCGCCCCTTCCCGAACCCGGGGGCTAGAACGTGGGGCTGACGGTGGACACGTACCGGACAGGGTCCGAGCCGTCCACCGCCTCCACATGCCCCTGCTTCACCAGGCGCCGCAGATGCGCCTCCGCCTCGGAGACCGCGATGTTCTGGGAGCCGTAGGGGATCTGGTCCCAGGGGCGGTTCCACTCCATCCGGGTTGCCAGCTGCCACGGTGTGAGGGGCTCGGCGAGCAGGCGGCGGAGGCCTGCGAGGCGTTCCTCGTGGTGGTCGAGGAGTTCCCGTACGCGTGAGGCCGCGTCCGTGAACGCGTACTGGTGCGCGGGCAGCACCTCCGCCACCCCGAGGCGGCTGATCCGTTCCAGGGAGTCGAGATAGTCGCCGAGGGGGTCCGTGACGATGTCCTGCGCCGGATCCTCGTACAGGCCGATGTGCGGGGAGATCTCCGGCAGCAGATGGTCGCCGGAGAAGAGGCGTCCGTTGCCCGCGAGGCCGCTGGGGTGTTCCTCCTCCAGGTGCAGGCATACGTGGCCGGGGGTGTGGCCCGGTGTCCAGACGGCGCGCAGTCTGCGGCCGGGCAGGTCGAGGAGGTCGCCCGGGGTGATGTCGCGGTCGGGGATCGCGGCGTTCAGGCCGGGGAGGGTGGTGGCGCGGCGGGAGTCGCGGGCCGCGCGCAGCGGGGCGGTGTGGGTCTCGGGGGCGCCGGCGGTGGTGAGTTTGTCGGCCATGTAGTCGAACCACTCGCCGGGCCTGCGCAGATGGGAGCGCCGTACGACATGGGTGTCGGCCGGGTGCATCGCGAGCCAGGCGCCCGAGACCTCCCGCACCCGGCCGGAGAGGCCGTGATGGTCGGGGTGGTGGTGGGTGATGACGACGCCGTGCAGGTCCTCGACGCGGGTGCCGAGCTTGGTGAGGCCTTCGACCAGGGTGTCCCAGGACTCCGGATCGTCCCAGCCGGTGTCGATCAGGACGGGGCCGCGGTCGGTGTCGAGGAGGTGGACGAGGGTGTGGCCGAGGGGATTGTCCGGGATCGGCACCTTGAGCGACCAGACCCCGCCGCCGTGCTCGGTCACCTGTGTCATGAAGCGGCCCCGTCTCTGTCTGTCGCCGGGATGCGGCCGGTCCGGCCCCGACCACTATAACTAGAACTAGTTTCAGTAGTAGCCCAAGTCATCTATTCGCTCGCCGAGTTGCGCGCCTGCCGCCCGGCTTCGCTCCGGGCTCCCGGCCGACCTCTCGACTCCTCCAAGTAGAACTGGTATCAGTTTCGGTGACGACCGTATCTGAAACAGTGTCAGGAACCGCCCCGCAGGAGGCAGTCGGCCATGACAGATCTCGTGGAACACGGAAAGCTGTTCATCGGCGGGGAGTTGCTCGACCCCGTCGGCAAGGACGTCATCGAGGTGGTCTCCCCGCACACCGAGGAGGTCATCGGCCGCGTGCCGCACGCCGCCAAGGCGGACGTCGACCGGGCCGTCGCCGCCGCGCGCAAGGCCTTCGACGAGGGGCCCTGGCCCCGGATGAGCCTCGACGAGCGGATCGAGGTCGTCACCCGTATCAAGGACGGCTTCCTCGCCCGGCACGAGGAGATCGCCCGCGTCATCTCCGCGCAGAACGGCACGCCGTTCACCTCCAGCGTGATGGTGCAGGCGCTCGCCGCGATGATGGTCTACGACGCGGCCCTCACCACCGCGCGCGACTTCACCTACGAGGAGAGCCGCCAGGGCGTGCTCGGCCGGATCCTGGTGCGCCGCGAGCCCGTCGGCGTCGTCGCCGCGGTCGTCCCGTGGAACGTCCCCCAGTTCACCGCCGCCGCCAAGCTCGCCCCCGCGCTGCTCGCCGGCTGCCCGGTGGTCCTCAAGGTCTCGCCCGAGACCCCGCTCGACGGCTACCTCCTCGCGGAGATCGCCGCCGAGGCCGGGCTCCCCGAGGGCGTGCTCTCGGTCATTCCCGCCGACCGCGAGGTCAGCGAGTACCTGGTCGGGCACGAGGGCGTGGACAAGGTCTCCTTCACCGGGTCCGTCGGGGCAGGCAAGCGCGTCATGGAGGTCTGCTCGCGCAACCTCACCCGCGTCACCCTCGAACTGGGCGGCAAATCGGCGGCCGTCATCCTCCCGGACGCCGATGCGGAGGCCGCGGTCAAGGGGATCGTGCCCTTCGCGTGGATGATCAACGGGCAGGCGTGCGTGGCGCAGACCCGTATCCTCGTACCGGACTCCCGCTACGACGAGTTCGCGGAGGCCTTCGCCGCCGCGGCCGGAGCGCTGAAGGTCGGCGACCCGCTCGACCCCGCGACCGAACTCGGCCCGCTCGTCGCCAAGCGGCAGCAGCAGCGCTCCCTCGACTACATCCGCATCGGCCAGGAGGAAGGCGCCAAGATCCTCACCGGCGGCGGGCGCCCGGCCGGGCAGGACAAGGGCTGGTACGTCGAGCCGACGCTCTTCGGCGGCGTCGACAACTCGATGCGGATCGCCCGCGAGGAGATCTTCGGGCCGGTCATCTGCCTGCTCCCGTACGGGGACGAGGCCGAGGCCGTGAAGATCGCGAACGACTCGGAGTACGGGCTCAGCGGCAGCGTCTGGACGGCCGACGTGGAGCGGGGCATCGAGGTGGCGCGCTCCGTGCGGACCGGCACGTACAGCGTGAACACCTTCAGCCTCGACATGCTCGGCCCCTTCGGCGGCTACAAGAACTCCGGTCTCGGGCGGGAGTTCGGGCCCGAGGGGTACGGGGAGTACTTCGAGCACAAGATGATCCACCTGCCCAACGGGTACGAGGGGTGAGCGCCTGGTGACTCCACCCACGCGTAAACGCGCGGGCTTCCTGCGTCGGTGGCTAAGCCGCC
>NZ_JBLMKT010000060.1:0-46582 GCF_047779955.1 Streptomyces lothianensis
TGGGGGTGCCGGCGCCCGATGAGCTCGCGCGCGGCGCGCGGGCCGTGCCGCGTGCGCCGCCCGCGAGCTCATCGGGCGCCGGCACCCGCATCGACGTATGCGTGTCCCGGTTGGAATCGGGGGTGGAGCCCGGCACGAGCGGCTCCGCGCCACGCCGCGGAGCCTCCGGCTCGGCGGCGGGGGGCCCGGCCTCGGGTTCCTCGGCGTGTTCCGGTTCCGGTTCGTCGACGTCCAGCGGCGGTATCCCCGCGAGCAGCGGCAGCTGTTCGCGCAGCCGCACCCCCAGCTCGGAGGCGCGCAGCCGCGAGGCGGGCGCCTTCGCCAGGCACTGGACGATCAGCTGCCACAGCTCCTCCGGGATACCGGGCAGCGGTACGACCGTCTCCGTGACGTGGCGGCGCAGGACCGCGCCCGGGTGCCCGCCCCCGAAGGGGGTGAAGCCGGCGAGCAGCTCGTAGAGGACGGTCGCGAGGGCGTAGATGTCGACGGCGGCGCGGGGCGGCAGGCCCTCGATGATCTCGGGGGCCAGGTAGTCCGGTGTGCCGATGACCTTCGTGGCCCGGGTGCGGCGCGGCGAGTCGACGAGTTTCGCGACGCCGAAGTCGGTGAGCAGGGCCGGGTGCGAGCCGCCGGGGCCGAGCGGGCCCTGCATGTCGAGCAGCACGTTCTCCGGTTTCACGTCCCGGTGCACGATGCCCGCCGCATGCGCCGCGGCAAGCCCGTCCGCGACGTCCGCGACGATCGCGACGGCCGCCTCCGGGGCGAGCCTGCGCTCGCGGTCGAGCCGGGTGCGCAGATCGGTCCCGCGGACGAGGTCCATGACGAGCGCGAGGTCGTTGCCGTCCACGACGAGATCGCGGACGCCGACCACGTTCGGGTGGTCGAGGCCGAGCAGCGCGCTGCGCTCCTGCACGAAACGGCCGACCAGCTCCTGGTCGGCGGCGAGGTCCTCGCGCAGCATTTTGATCGCGACGGGCCCCTCGGGGCCTTCGCCGAGCCAGACCGTGCCGGCGCTGCCGCGTCCCAGGATCTGGTGGGCGGTGTACCGGCTGCCGATTTTCCGTGCCAAGACTGCTCCTACGGGCTCCAGTTGCCGACAAAGCTACGCGGCTTCGGCGCCGACGCCTGCCTTCCGCAGGGAAATCACTCGCCGGATGTCGACAAATCTACGAGGCCGTGGTGCGGCCGGGACGCTGGGGCGCCGAGGGAGTGCGGTGCGCGCGGAGCCCGGATCGCCTACTGGCCGCCGCCGGTAGGCAACTCCTCGCCGCCCAGATCCCCTATCCAGTCGGACACGTTCCCGTACCAGTGCGTGATCTGGTCCCAGAAGGAGCGGCCCTGGCCGATCCATTCCTGCAGCGGGGTCAGTTCCCAGATCAGCCAGGCGGCCACCACCATGATGACGATCGTGAACAGGCAGCCCTTGAGGCAGCCGAGCCCGGGGATCCGCATCGGATTGGCGCTGCGCTGCCGGGGCGCCCGCGGCTGCTGCGGGGGCGGCTGCGGCGGCTGCTGCTGCGCCGGGGGCGCGTACCGCTGCGGCTGGGGCTGGGGCTGCGGAGCCGGCGCGTACCGCTGGGGCTGGCGCTGCTGAGGCTGGGGCTGCTGCGGCTGGGGCTGCTGCGGCTGGGGCTGCTGCGGCTGGGGCGCGTACTGCTGCTGGTGCTGCTGCGGATATCCGTACCCCTGGGGTGCCCCCTGCTGGGGAGCCGGCCGCTGCTGCTGGCCGCGGTGCCCCTGCCCGCGCTGGACCTGGCGCTGCGGGCGGCGCCGCAGGGGGTCCTCGCCGGGGTCGAGGTACTGGACCTGCGTCTGCTCGTTGCGGTCGCGGGCCGCGCGCATCTGGTTCTGCCACGGGTGCGGGTCGTCGGGGCCGCCGCCGGTCTGCGGGGCGCCCGGCGGGACCGGGGGCATCACGGCGGTCGGATCGGCGGCGCCACGGTTCGGCATCACCGTGGTGGGGTCCGCGTCCGGGCCGGAAGGAGCACCGGGGGCGCCGGAGGGGTTCGCCGTGTGCGGCATCACATTGGTTGCCGCGTTCGGGTCGTAGGAATAGGAACCGGCGCCCTGCGGCAGTACCTGCGTGGGGTCGGCGGAACCCGGCACCGGGGGGACGCTCGCGGGCGCGGGGTCGGGCGCGAGCAGTGCGCCGACGCCCTCGGCCGCGGCGATCTGCTCGCCGCTCGCGTGCACCCCGACGCCTTCGGCGACGACGCGCAGCGCGCGGCCCAGGTTCTCCGCGCTCGGACGCTCCTCGGGGGACTTGCGCAGGCAGCGCTCGATGACCGTCCACAGCGGTTCCGGCACCGCGCCGGGGCGGCGCGGCTCCTCGGCGAGGTGGCGGTGCAGCACTTCGAGGGCGGTGCCGCCGGCGAACGGCGGACGGCCCGTGACCAGCTCGTACAGCAGGATCCCGGCGCCGTAGACATCGACTGCGGAGGTCTGCGGTCGGCCCTCGGCGGATTCGGGGGCGACGTACGCGGGCGTGCCGACGAATTCATGGGTACGGGTCAGGCCGGGCGAATCGGCGAGGCGGGCGATGCCGAAGTCGGTGAGCATCGGGCTCATGCCGTGCTCGTCCTCCTTGAGCAGCACGTTCGCCGGCTTGAGGTCGCGGTGGACCACGCCGTCGGTGTGGCTCGCGGCGAGCGCGTCGGCGATCTGGGCCGTGAGGAGGGAGGCGGCGACCGGGGTCATCGGGCCGTTGTCCCGGATGTACCGGTGCAGATCGGGGCCGTCGATCAGGTCCATGACCAGCGCCAGGAGGTCGCCCTCGACGACGAGGTCGCGGGTGCGCACGATGTTGGGGTGCGTCAGACGCAGGAGCACGGAGCGCTCGCGCAGGAAGCGCATCACGACGTCCGCGTCGTTGGCCAGCTCCTCCTTGAGCACCTTGATCGCGACGGTCTCGCCGGGACGGCCCTGGACGGCCGCCTCCTCGCCCGCCGTCTCGCGCTGACGGGCCCGCCAGACGGTGCCCGTGGCTCCGCGTCCGAGCGGCTCCTCGAGCAGGTACTTACTGCCTACCGGCCGCACGTCGCGCTCCCTGTTGGTCGATCTGGTGGTCGATCGGTCTTCCGCCCCACTGTAGTCCGGCCGAGCGGGGCGCCGGTGTGCGCTCGGCCCCGCGCTCCCGTACGCCCCCGTACGCCCTGTTCCGGGGGAAGACGCAGGTCCCGGACGGTTGGTTGCCGCGGCGCGCGCCCGCCCCGCGCGCGCCCGACCCGCGCGCCCGACCCGCGCCTCCCCAATTCCGCACCGACGAGGGCGTTTTGGACACCAAAGACGGAAAACTCGATCAATCAAGATCACTTACGGGTGGTCGACGGGCGTGTTGTCGGTGGCGGGTGCGAAGATGCCTACGGCACGGAGCTATGCCGTGTGCGGTGGGGGCCACGTTCCCGTTGGAGACGGATCCCCGCCGGGCACCCGCGCAGAAGGGACCGCTGACGGCGATGCAGATCCGGCTGACCGTTATCGGGCCGCTCAGGGCAGGTCCCGAGGGTGGCCGCAGCGCGCAGTCGGCGCGCGCGCACAGCGCCCGGGACGTGCTGGTCACAGCGCCCGCGGGCACCGCACTCGCGGCCGTCGCCTCCGGCCTGGCCGCGGCGACGGGCGCCGCCGACGGGCCCGTCGTGCTGTACGCGGGGCCGGAGCGGCTCGACGCCGGGAACTGCCTGATCGGCGAGCCCCCGCTGATCGACGGCGCGGTCCTCACCCTGCACTCCCCCGCCGAGCCCGCGCCCACCGTGCAGAGCGCCGAGGCCAGGCTGCATGTGATCGCCGGTCCGGACGCGGGCGGCATCCACCTGTTGCACGGCGGCCGGATCACCATCGGCCGTTCCGCCGACGCGGACGTCCCGCTCGACGACCCCGACGTCTCCCGGCTGCACTGCGCGGTCACCCTCGCCGAGGACGGCCGCGTCTCGGTGGCCGACCTCGGCTCCACCAACGGCACGAGCCTCGACGGCACCCCGGTCCACGACCGCCCGCGCCGTCTCACCCCCGGCGCGCTGCTGCGCATCGGCGAGTCGACGCTGCGCCTGTCCACGTCGGCGGACCCCGGTCCGCTGACCACGGCGCCGGACGGGGAGGGGCATCTTCGGGTGACGGCCGGGACAGCCGTGACAACCGTGACGGCCGCCCCGGTGCACGCCCCGGGGCCCGGCCCCGTACACGAAGGTGCGACCCCTCTCGTACGGGATGACGCGGCCGCCCACCCCCCAGGCGCTCACACACCAGGCACCCCCGCACCCGGCCCCCGGGACGGGACGCCCCAGGGCGCTCACCCCGAACGCCCCCGCGTCCCCGCGCAAAGCCCGCCAGGTGCCGTACCGCCCGCCGAGCACACCCATCACACCTACGGGCAGGCCGAGTTGGCCGCCACGGCCCCGGGCGGGGGCGAGGAGCCGAGGGAGCACGGGCGGACGGGCACACCGGCCCGCGGCACCACCGTCCCGCGCCAGCTGCGCCGCCGCGGCATCGGCGCCTGGGCGCGCCGGCTCACCGGCGGGCGCGGCGAGCAGGCAGCACCCGCGGGCGAGCCCGCCGCGCGGCCGGCCGGTCGTGCCGAACCGGCCCCCGCGCCGCCCGAGACCTGGCCCGATCCGGCCACCCTGCTCCTGACCGCGCTGGGCCCGGGCCCGCGCCTGTGGGAGCGCGGCCGTGAGCACCCCGAGGCGCTGGCGGTGCGGCTCGGCACGGTCGACCGGCCGCTCACCGAGGCGAGCGCGCTGCTCCCTGCCGTACCGGTCACAGTGGGGCTGCGGGAGGCAGGCGGTCTGGGCCTCGCGGGCCCGCGGTCACGGCTCCTTGGGCTCGCCCGCTGCGTGCTCGCGCAGCTGGCGGCGCTGCACGCGCCCGCCGATCTGGAGATCGTGCTGCTCAGCACCGACCGTTCGCGGCCTCTTGAGCAGCGGCTCGCCGAATGGTCCTGGCTGGGCTGGCTGCCGCATCTGCGGCCGGCCCGCGGCGAGGACTGCAGGCTGCTCCTCGCCTACGACCGCGAGCAGGCGGCGGCCCGCACCGACGAGCTGCTGCGGCGGATCGACGAACAGCTCGACGAACAGCTCGACGAACGACTCGACGAGGCCGGCACCGCAGGCCCCGCGGGTCCCCGCACCCTGCTCGTCGTGGACGGCGATCCGGGTTCGGCGGCACTGCGGGCGGCGACGGTGCGGCTTGCCGAGGAGGGGCCGCAGGCCGGAATACATGTGCTGTGTCTCGCCGAGACCCCGGCCGCATCACCGTCCTCACCGGTCTCGGTGACGTATGAGGCGGCCTGCACGGCCCAGCCCGCCTTCCGTTCCTGCGGCGCGGTGGCGCTGCTCAGCGGCGATGTGGCCACGGCCCTGCGGCTGCTGCGAACGGCACGCGGGCAGCTCGCCGGGCACGGCACCGTCGCCTCGGTGGACGCGGTCTCGGCGGCCTGGGCGGAGCGTTTCGCGCGGGCGCTCGCGCCGCTGCGTACGGCGGAGAGCGGGCCGCAGGCCGCCCGGCTCTCCTCGCCGCTGCCGCAGGCGGCCCGGCTCCTGGACGAGCTGGGCCTCGCGCGGGCCACGCCCCCTTCGCTGCTCGCCCGCTGGGCGGCGGCCGCGGACGATCACGATTCGCCCGGCGGGCGCGCCTGGGCGGTGCTCGGCGCGGGGCCGCGCGGGCCGGTCTGCGCGGATCTGGTCGCACAGGGACCGCATGTCTTCGTCGAGGGCCCGGCGGGCAGCGGGCGCACCGAGCTGCTGCGCGCTCTCGCCGCCTCGCTGGCCTCGGCCGAACGGCCCGACCGGCTCGGGCTCGTCCTCGTGGACGGGGCGGGCGCGGAGCGCGGCGGCGGGCTGCGGCCCGCGACGGATCTGCCGCATGTCACGACGCATCTGGCCGCGAGTGATCCCGTACGGATGCGGGAGTTCGCGCAGTCGCTCACGGCCGAGCTGAAGCGGCGCGGTGAGCTGCTCGGGCTCGAAGGCTTCGCCGAGTGGCATACGGGGCGGGCGGTGGCCGGGCGGATGGTGGCGCAGCGGTCGGGGGCGCAGCGCCCCGGGGCCGTGCGCGGTGACGGTCCGGGCGGTGCGGAGGGGTCCGCGGATCTGGAGGCACCGCCCAGCTCGACGCTCAAACTGCGTGCGGGGGCGCGGAATCCGGAGGGTGCGGTCGCCTACTCGCAGGAGACCGCGCTGCCGCGGCTCGTGGTGATCGTCGACGATGTGGACGCGCTGGTCTCCCCGGCGCTCGGCGCGCCGGGGCGTCCGTCGGCCGGGTCGGTGGTGCGGGCGCTCGAAGCCGTCGTACGGGAGGGGGAGCGGCTCGGGGTGCATCTCGTGGCCGCGAGCGGCCGGCCGGAGCGGACCGCGCAGTCCCTGCCGGATCGGGGGGCCGCGGTGCGGATCGTGCTCGCCGCGCCCTCCGCGGCGCCGGAGGATCCGGCGCCCGGGCGGGGGCGGGTGCTGTTCGCCGACGGGCGCGTGGTGCCGTTCCAGGCGGGGCGGGTCACGGGGCGGATTCCCCGTACGGCCACGTTGCGGCCCACCGCGGTGGCGCTCGAATGGGAACGGATGGGTGATCCCCCGGCCCTCCGCCCGGTCCGCGAACTCGGCAACGGCCCCACGGACCTGGCCCTGCTCGCCAGCGCCCTGGAGCGCGCGGCACGCTCGGTCGCGGCCCGCGAGGTGCCGTCGCTGCTGTGAGTACTCCCCGGGGTGAGTCCACGGCGTAGTGGGCACCCGCCCCGGGGCGAGCGGCCGGGCTCGGGCGGGCGGCCGGGCTCGGTAAAAACCCCATCACGATCCCGGAGTTGACACCGCAGGCGCTCTTGCCGAGTGCATCCCGTGGGCGTAGACCGTAGCCACGGACAGCGGAATCGGGAGAGGCGGGGCACATCATGCGCAGGGCTCTTCGGACACGCAGGGGTGCGGTCGTGTTCGCCGCCGTGGGGGCGCTGGCCCTCGCCGGCTGCGGTGACGACAGCGGGGACGAGCCGGGCGGCGGGAAGGGGACCGGGACCGGAAAGGACACCGCCGCGTCCGTGCAGTTACCCCAGCTGGGCGGGCAGACGCTGGAAGTCTCCGGCCCCTGGACCGGCCCCGAGGAGGAGAACTTCCGCAAGGTCCTTGCCGAGTTCGAGAAGCGCACCGGCGCCAAGGTGAACTTCCTGTCCACCGGCGACAACACCGCCACCGTCCTCGGCACCAGGATCGAGGGCAAGAACCCGCCGAACGTGGGCTTCCTGCCGCAGGTGGGCGTGCTGCACCAGTTCGTGGACAAGGGCTGGGTACAGCCCCTCGGCGCCGAAGCACAGGCCCAGCTGGACAAGAACTTCAGCGCGGGCTGGAAGGAACTCGGCGCCTACGAGGGCAACCAGTACGGCGTCTATGCGAAGGCCGCCAACAAGTCCCTGGTCTGGTACAACACCGCCGCCTTCGAAGCCGCGGGGCTCAGCGAGCCGCCGAAGGACTGGAAGGGTTTCCTGGACGCGGCGCAGACCCTGTCCGACGCGGGCTCGCCGCCCGTCTCGATCGGCGGCCAGGACGGCTGGACGCTGACCGACTGGTTCGAGAACGTCTATCTCTCGCAGGCGGGACCCGAGAAGTACGACCAGCTGGCCGGGCACGAGATCAAGTGGACCGATCCCTCGGTCGCCCAGGCTCTGGAGACGCTGGCCGAACTCTGGGGCAGGGACGAGCTGATCGCGGGCGGCGCGGAGGGCGCGCTGCGCACCGAGTTCCCGAAGTCGGTCACCCAGACCTTCTCCGGTGACACCCCGGCCGCGATGGTCTACGAGGGCGATTTCGTCGCCGCCAACATCAACGCCGACACGGACGCGAAGCTCGGCACGGACGCCAAGGTCTTCCCGTTCCCGGCCGTCGGCGAGGCCTCCCCGGTGGTCAGCGGCGGCGACGTGGCCGTGGGCCTGAAGGACGACGCGGGCACCCAAGCCCTGTTGACCTGGCTGGCCTCGAAGGACGCGGCCGAGATCTGGGTGGCCCAGGGCGGCGTCATCTCGCCCAACAAGTCCGTGGACATGACGCGGTACAAGGACGACATCACCCGCGAGATCGCCCAGGCGCTGCTCGACGCCGGTGACGACTTCCGCTTCGACATGTCCGACCAGGCACCGGCGGCCTTCGGCGGCACGAAGGGCCAGGGTGAGTGGAAGGCCCTGCAGGACTTCCTGAAGAACCCCGATGACGTCGCGGGGATGCAGCAGCAGCTGGAGAGCGCGGCGGCCAAGGCCTACAAGGACTGACGGCGCGCGATGTCCACGCCAAAGCCCCGTCCGGGGGATGCCGGCGCGCTGCCGGTGCCCCCCGTTCCACCGCGCAGGAGGGTACTGGGTTCGCGGCCCTGGCTGGTGGCGGTCTTCCTGCTGCCCGCCGTGGTCCTGCTCGGCGCACTCGTGGTCTACCCCATCGGGTACTCGGTCTGGCGCAGTCTCTACGGCGCGGACGGCTCGTCCTTCGTCGGACTCGGCAACTACGGCGACGTGTTCTCGAACGACGCCACGTTCACCGCGCTCAAGAACACCGCGATCTGGGTGGCGGTGGCCCCCGCCCTGGTCACGGGTCTCGGTCTGGTCTTCGCCGTGCTGACGGAGCGGGTGCGCTGGCAGACCGCCTTCAAGATGATCATCTTCATGCCGATGGCCATCTCGATGCTGGCCGCGGGCATCATCTTCCGGATGGTCTACGAGGCCGATCCCGAGCAGGGCGTGGCGAATGCCGTGGTCGTGGGCGTGCATGACACCTTCGCCGAGTCCTCGCAGTACCCCAGGGCACGCCCGGCCGCGGGCGGCGACCTGGTGGCCTCCGGCGGCGGCGCGTTCACCACCCGGACGGCGGCGCGCGCGGGGCAGCCGGCGCTGCTTCCGCTCGTGGGCATCGCGCCCGGCAAGGTGCCCGGCGATCCGGGCCCGGCCAAGTCGGCGGAACCCTCCGGGGAGGGCATCAGCGGCACCGTATGGCTTGATTTCAAGCTGGGCGGCGGGGGCACGAAGGGCGTCGTCGACAGCGGCGAGCAGGCGCTGCCGGGTGTCAAGGTCGAGGCCGTGAAGGACGGCGAGGTGGTCGCCACGGCCACGGCGGGCGGCGACGGCACGTTCACGCTGCCCGCACGGGCCGAGGGTGCCCAACTGCGGCTTCCGGCCTCGAATTTCGCGGCGCCGTACAACGGCATCGACTGGCTGAGCCCGAACCTGGCGACCTGGTCGATCATCGGGGCGTACGCCTGGATGTGGGCGGGCTTCGCGATGGTGCTGATCGCGGCGGGGCTCGCGGGCGTGGACCGCAATCTCCTGGAGGCGGCGCGGGTCGACGGCGCGAACGAGTGGCAGGTGTTCCGGCGGATCACGGTGCCGCTGCTCGCACCGGTTCTGGTGGTCGTCCTCATCACGCTGATGATCAATGTGATGAAGATCTTCGACCTGGTCTACATCATCGCCCCGGAGCCGGTGCAGGACGATGCCAACGTCCTCGCCCTCGAACTGTTCACGGTCGCCTTCGGGCCGCGCGGCGACCACGGGCTCGGCAGCGCGATCTCCGTCATCCTGCTGGTGCTCGTGCTGCCGGTGATGATCGTCAACATCCGCCGCCTGCGCAAGGAGGGACGACGGTGACGGACGCATCGGCTTCTTCGGCAGCCACCGAACCCGCCGCAGCCACCGAACCCGCCCGGTCCACGGCCGCACCCGCCGCAGCCCCGGCCAAGCCTTCGTTGGGCTCGCGGATCGCGGGCCGCACGGCGGGCGGCGCGCTGCGGGTGTTCCTGCTCGTGATGGCCCTGGTCTGGCTCACCCCCACCGTCGGTCTGCTCGTCTCCTCCTTCCGCGATCCCGCGGACATGGCCGAATCGGGCTGGTGGACGGCGCTCACCGCTCCCTCCGAGCTGACCACCGCGGCGTACGAGAACCTGCTCGGCAAGCGGGAGATCACCGACGCGCTGCTCAACTCGGTCTACATCACAGTCACCTCGACGGTCATGGTCGTCGTGATCGGCGCGATGGCCGGTTACGCGTTCGCCTGGATGGACTTCAAGGGCCGCGACTGGTGGTTCGTCTCCGTGGTGGCGCTGCTCGTGGTGCCCGTGCAGATCGCGCTGATCCCGCTGGCCCGGCTCTTCGGGGACATCGGCCTGTTCGGGAAGACCTTCGGCGTGATCCTCTTCCATGTGGGCTTCGGGCTGCCGTTCGCGGTGTTCCTGCTGCGGAACTTCTTCGCGCAGATCCCCCGGGAGCTCATGGAGGCCGCCCGTCTTGACGGGGCGGGCGAGGTGCGGCTGTTCTTCACCGTGGTGATGCCGCTCGGCGGGCCCGCCCTGGCCTCGCTCGGCATCTTCCAGTTCCTGTGGGTGTGGAACGACCTGCTCGTGGCGCTCACCTTCTCCGACGTCGGCTCCCAGCCGCTCACGGTCGCCCTGGCCCGCCAGTCGAGGGCGTTCAGCCAGAACATCGACACGTTCGCGACCGGCGCCTTCCTCTCGATGATCATCCCGCTCGCGGTGTTCTTCGCCTTCCAGCGGCAGTTCGTCTCCGGGGTGATGGCGGGTGCCGTCAAGTAGGCGTACGCCCACGCGGAGTTGACGAGCGCCCCCACTGACCTGCGGGGCGCTCGTCACGGCTGCCGAAAGTTCCCCCGTATGCCACGCCCGGCGTAACCCCACGGCGTCAAGGGCCGTTTCACGGCCGTCCGCCCGCGCCGACCCATGGATGCGCCTTGCCCCGGTTCAGTGTGATCATCCCCGTGTACAAGGTGCAGGCCTTTCTGCACGACTGCCTCTCCTCGGTACTCCAACAGTCATACACCGACTTCGAGTTGATCGTCGTCGATGACTGCTCCCCCGATGGTTCCGCCGAGATCGCCCGCTCCTTCGCGGCCGCCGATCCGCGCGTACGGACCCTGCACCTGCCCGAGAACGTGGGCCTGGGACCGGCCCGCAACGCCGGGATGGCGCAGGCGAGCGGCGAGTACCTGATCTTCCTGGACAGCGACGACACCCTCACCCCGGACGCGCTGCGCGCGATCTCGGAGCGCCTCAAGGAGACCGACAGCCCGGACGTCCTCCTCTACGACTACGCGCGCACGTACTGGCACGGCGAGGTGAGCCGCAACACCCTCGCGCGGCTGCTGCACGAGGAGGGCCCGGCCTCGTTCCGCCTCACGGACCGGCCGGAGCTCCTCAACGTCCTCCAGGTCGCCTGGAACAAGGCGTACCGCCGCGAGTTCGTCGAGCGGGAGCAGCTCCGCTTCCCGCCCGGCTACTACGAGGACACCCCCTGGACGTATCCGGCCCTCCTCGCGGCCGGTTCGCTCGCGGTCCTCGACCGGGTGTGCGTCCACTACCGCCAGCGCCGCAGCGGCTCGATCCTCGGCAGCACCAGCCGCAGGCACTTCGATGTCTTCGACCAGTACGAGCGGGTCTTCGCCTTCCTCGACGCACGGCCCGAACTCGCCCACTGGCGGCCGGTGATCCACCGGCGGATGGCCGATCACTACTGGGTCGTCTTCACCCGCCGCGGCCGCCTGCCGCGCTCGGACCGCGCCGAGTTCCTTCGCCGCACCCGAGAGCATCTGCTCCGCCACCGCCCCGCGGGCGAGCGGGTCCCGCCGCGGCTGCGGCTGCGGCAGGCGCTGGTCAGGCCGGGCGCTCTGCCCATGTACCGGCTGCTGTGCTCCCTGCGCCGCCGGGGACGGAGGCTGCGGAGCTGGGCGGGCACGGCGAAGCGCCTGGCGCGCGGCGCGCTGCTGCGGCTGCACTACCGCATCCAGCTGCGGCTGCCGGTGCGCGCGGACCAGGCGGTGTTCTCCGCGTACTGGGGCCGCGGGTACGCCTGCAATCCGGGCGCGATCGAGGCGAAGGTGCGCGAGCTGGCGCCCGGGATCCGCACCGCGTGGATCGCCAGGCCGGAGCACCAGCACCAGGTGCCGACCGGCACCCGCCGCCTCACCCCGGGCACGATGGCGTACTGGACGGCGCTGGCGCGGGCGAAGTACCTGGTCAACAACGTGAACTTCGAACGCCGCATGGTCAAGCGCCCCGGCCAGATCATGATCCAGACCAACCACGGCACCCCGCTCAAGCACATGGGCCTCGACCTGATGGAGCGTCCGGCGGCCGCGCGCGCGATGGACTTCCACCGGCTGATGTCCAAGGTCGACACCTGGGACTACGTCCTGTCCGCCAACCGGCACTCGACCCTGGTCTGGGAGCGCGTCTACCCCTCCTCGTACCAGGTGCTCGAATACGGCTATCCGCGCAACGACCGCTTCCAGGGACCGAGCCACGAGGACATCCGCCGGATCCGGGAGACGCTCGGCATCCCCGAGGGCTCCGTGGCGATCCTCTACGCGCCCACGCACCGCGACTACCGCGGCAGCCAGAAGCCCCCCGTCGACCTGGAGCGGATGCTGCGGGAACTGGGACCGCGTTTCACGGTCCTGACCCGCGCGCACTACTTCTACGACACGCCGCTGGCCGCATCCGCCGCCCGGCTCGTGGACGTCTCCGGCCACCCCAGCGTGGAGACCCTCTGCCTGGCCAGCGACGCTTTGATCACGGACTACTCGTCCCTGATGTTCGACTACGCGAACCTCGACCGCCCGATCGTCATCTACGCCGACGACTGGGAGGCCTACGAGGCGGCCCGCGGCACGTACTTCGACCTGCGCGCCTTCCCGCCCGGTGCGGTCGCCCGCAGCGAGGACGAGCTGATCGACATCTTCGCCACCGGGCACTGGCGCGGCTCGCGTTCGGCGCAGCTGCGGGGCGCGTTCCGCGAACGCTTCTGCCCCTACGACGACGGGCGCGCCGCCGAACGCGTCGTACGCCATGTCTTCCTCGGCCAGCCGGCGGGCCTGCCCGAGATCATCCCGCTCGCGGAGCGCACGCCCGTACCGGCGGCCGCCTCGCGGGTCGACCTGCCGAGACCGGTCGCCCCGCCGCTGCCGACCGACCCGCCGTCGCCGGTCGCGCCGCCGCGGCCGAACGACCCGCGTCTGGCCACGATGCGCACCAGCACCCCGGAGACCTCCGGCAGCTGAGCGACCGGGCTCAGTCGATTTCGAGGACCGTGGAGCGGGCCACGTCCTTGACGAAGGTGACGCGACGGTCGAATGCGCCTTCGGCCGTCCACAGCCTGATGATGTCCCGCTCGTCCTTGCGGTTGGTGTCGTCGAGGACGACGAGGGCGCCCTTGGCCAGGCGCGGCAGCAGCTGCTCAAGGGCGGGGTAGCGGGCGAGCGAGGCGGTGGGGCGGGGCGGCCCGTCGACGAAGAGCAGGTCGACCTCGGCGAGGTCACCGAGCCCGGACAGGTCGTACCAGGGCTGGCGCGAGCCCAGGCCGGCGACATCGGTGTCGACGAGCGGGGCGTCCACCACCGTGGCCCACTCCTCCAGGCCGTGGTCCGCGAGCCGCTGCCGGGTCGCCTCGGCGAAGGCACTGTCGTGCTCGACGGAGGTGACATGCCCTTCGCCGCACTTGCGCAGCGCCGCCGCCGTCCAGAGGGTGGAGGCCCCGGAGCCGCACTCCAGCATGGTGCGGCGGCCGTCGCGGCCGAGCACCTCGTCGACGATGAACAGGACCGTGGGCGCGATCGCGGCCCAGTTGGCACCGAGCACCGGCATCGGCATGGGGCTGTCGATGAGGTACTCGTAGCGGCGCATCAACTCGGCCACCACATAAGGCTGGTGCTCCAGCTGTTTGCGGATTCCGGTGATCGCGTTGTTGAGAGTCCTGGTCTGTTCCTTGAGCGAACGAATGATCTGGTCGGTGTCCACCTCTGCGGGCACCTTCGCCGTCTGCTCGGCGGCTTTCGGCTTCGTGGTGGATCTTCTGAAGATTTTCATGAACTCTCCTGGGCAGAGGCTGAGTTGAAACACGAGTCGGAGGGCGCGCCGAGGTCGGACAGCTCGCCGTTCCACTCAACGACTCGGGGGCCGCCTTGGTTATTCACCCGGGGTCCGGCTCGTGGCTTTCCGCCCAGCTGTTCGTTGGTCATCAACAGCGAGAGCGCACAGAAGTGACCGTGACCAGAAACGCACCGAGGAGCGAGGATGACATCTGATGCCACCCGGCAGGCGGACGTGCTGCCCGCGCGGGAATCCACCGAGGACCTGCGGGCGGAGGTGGCGCGGCTCGGCCACCGGGTCGCCCGTCTTGAGGCGGAGAACGAGCGGATCGCCCGGGCTTCGGGCACCCCGACCCTGGAGGAGTTCCTGCGGCCGATCCGCGAGGCCCGCGAGGACTGGGAGCTGCGCCGCTCGACCACGCCCGCGCACCGGACCGTCAAGGTGGTCCGGCCGAACGGGATGATCCTGCCGTCCGGCTCCCCGCTGCGCCGCGACCCGCCCCGCGATCCGGCCGACCGGCAGGCCGACTACCTGGAGAAGTTCGATGCCCGGACGCTGTTCTACGACGC
This sequence comes from Streptomyces lothianensis, assembly GCF_047779955.1. NCBI lineage: Bacteria > Bacillati > Actinomycetota > Actinomycetes > Kitasatosporales > Streptomycetaceae > Streptomyces > Streptomyces lothianensis. The sequence goes on from NZ_JBLMKT010000060.1 coordinate 14,403, forward strand.
CTTCCGGCACGGGGACGACGTATGGCTCTCCGGTCCCCCGCTCAACAACCTGCGCGCCGATCTGGAGGCGGCCGACTGGCAGGTCGACGGCGTCGATGTCGGTGCGGCGGTGTCACTGCGCGACTGGGGCCGTACGCAGCGCTCACGGATCGTGGGCGCGGGCGCGGGACGCCATCTGAACCTCTCGGTGGGCGAGGAGAAGTTCCGCTCGGTGATCGCGCCGGACGATTCCGAACTGTTCGCGGACCAGCGCACCATCATCACGAAATCCAAGGACAACGATCTCGTCTGGATCAAGGATTTCCTGCGGTATTACCACATCGTGCACGGCGTCACCGGGGTCGTTTTCTACGACAACGACTCCACCCGGTACACGGCCCGCGATGTCGCCGACGCGATCGCCTCGGTCGACGGGATCACCACGGCGGTCATCATTCCCTGGAATTACCCGTGGGGCCCCAACGCCGGCCCCAACAAGGTCTGGGATTCCGATTACTGCCAGTACTCGCTCCTCGAACACGGGCGCTTCCGCTACCTCTCCAAGGCGGCAGGGGTGATCAGCGCCGACATCGACGAACTGGTTCTCACCGACGACGCCCGGAGCGTGTTCGCGCATGCGGCGGAGTCGGAGACGGGTGCGGTGACGTATGCAGGGCACTGGATCGCCAAGGCGACCACGAAGGAACTCAGCCCGCTGCGCCAGCGCCGCTTCGTCGACTACCGGCACCGGGCACCGGGGACCACGACGGTGAAGTGGACCGTCCTGCCGGGGATGCAGGACGACCACACCACCCAGTGGCGGGTGCACGGAGTCGTCGGCGCGGGCGCCGAGCACAGCGAGCGGATCCACCACCGGCACTACCAGGGGGTGAACAACGGCTGGAAGTACAAGCGCAGCGAGGGCCTGGTCAAGCCGGGGACGCACGTCTATGACGTGCGGATGTCTCACGTCCTGGACATCGTCTTCGGCGGCTGAGCCCCCAGTTCCAGCATCCGGTCCACGACCCGCTGCGCCGCCGCCCCGTCTCCGAAGTCGCAGAAGCGGCGCCGGAACCGGGCGGCCGAGTCGGCGTACTTCTCCTTGACGGCCTCGATGTCGAGCAGCGCGCCGAGCACCGCGTCGCTCGTGGCGAGCAGCGGGCCGGGCGCGTCGGCCTCGAAGTCGAAGTAGAAGCCGCGCAGGGTGTCGCGGTAGTGCTCCAGGTCGTAGGTGAAGAACAGCATGGGGCGGCCGAGGTTGGCGTAGTCGAACATCGCCGAGGAGTAGTCGGTGATCAGGACATCGCTGACCAGGTAGAGGTCGGCGATGTCCGGGTACTCGGAGACGTCGTACACGAAGCCCTCGCCGGCTCCGGGCACGCTGTCCACGACGTTGGAGTGGCGCCGTACGAGCAGGACATGGCTGTCGCCGAGCCGCCGGCGGGCCTCGGCGAGGTCCAGCCGGAGGTCGAATTTGAAGTTGCCGCCACCGTGGGTGAGGTCATCGCGCCAGGTGGGCGCGTACAGCACGACCTTCTTGTCCTGTGGCAGCCCCAGCCGCTCCTTGATCTCGGCGGCGCGTTCTGCGCGGTCCGCGGCGTACAGGCAGTCGTTGCGCGGATAGCCGGCCTGCAGGATCTCCCCGTCGAAGCCGAAGGCGCGCTTGAGGATGGGGGTGCTGAAGGAGTTCGCCGAGACCAGCAGACTCCAGTTTCCGGTCTCGCGGCGCAGCTTGTCCCGGTAGAGGCGGTCGAACTGCGGCTTTGCGATGTCGAAGCCGATCTTCTTCAGCATGGTGCCGTGCCAGGTCTGCACGACGATCTGGCCCTCGCGGCGCCGGAACCAGTCCGGCAGATGCGCGTTGGTGACCACATAGCGCGAGGTCGCCAGCGCCTCGTACCACTTGGTGCCCCACATGGGCAGGGGTGCGGTGCTCGCGGGCAGCTTCACCTGTCCGTCGCGCACGGTCCACAGGTGTTCGAGGTCCTCTTCGCGGCGCACGAGTTCCTCGTGGATGGCGCGCGGGCTGTCCGAGTACTGCTTGCCGTTGTAGCTGAAGTAGACGACGCTCTCGCGCAGCGGGGTGTCCCGCAACGGTGCGTACACCTGGCGCTGCAGCTGGAGCTGGCGGTACGCGCCGCGCTCGGAAAGCTCCAGCTCCGAGTGGGAGAAGACTTCCGGGGTGTCGTAGTGGTGGATCTCCGTCTGGAAGCGGCGCCCGCCGGACTCCACAGGGGTCTGGTCGACCTCCCGTACGGCCGTCCGGTCGATCTTCACATGGAGGTCGAGCCCCGTGGCGGCGCAGCGCAGCAGCAGGCGCCAGCGTCCCGTCCTGAGCGGCAGCAGGCCCGCCGCCGTGGGCACCTGGGCGGGTGAGACGGCGGCCTCGAAGCGGCCGCTTCCGTCGTCCTCGCGCACGTACCGGGCGGGCAGCACCTTCTCCTCGGCGCGGCCCGTGCTGCGCAGCACGAGCTGGGGCCGCTCCAGGTGGTGCAGGGTGCGGCCCGCGAGCCGCAGCTCGCCGTCCGGTGTCCAGGTGAGGCGGGTGAGGACGGCGTGCGGCGGCCGGCTCCAGAGCTTCAGCTCGCCGGTGTGCCGGGAGGTCACGGCGATCTCGCCGCGCGGCAGCGGGAACTCGGCGCCGGTGAGGCCGTCGGGCAGCACGGCGGCGCAGTCGTGTTGCGAGCCGTCGGCGCGGGTGATGATGAGCCGGGTGGCCCAGACGTGATGCCGCCCGGCGGTCTCCTCGTCGGGTGCGGGTTCGGCGTACTGGTTGGGGGCGATCTCGGCGAGCGGCAGCCGGACGGCGAAGCTCCGGTCCGCCGTCTCGACCGGGTAGTCGGTGGTGGCGTCGGAGTCGGCCACCCTCAGGCGCAGCGCGGCGTGCGCGCCCGCGGGCAGCGGCTCGCGGAACTCGCCCTCGACGAGCAGGTGCTCGCCGTCGAGGCGGTATCCGGTGACATGGGCGCGGACCCGTTCGACATCCACGTACAGCCGGTTGTCGACGGCGTAGACGCGCACCCGGTGGTGCTCGTCGACCCACCGGGGTTCGGGGGTGCCGGCGGGGTGTCCTTTGCTCTCGGTGCGGATCGGTCCGCGGCGGAACACCCCGGGCGCCGCCACCGCGATGCCGAGCTGCCAGGTGCCCTCGGCCCAGCGGCCGTTCGTCTTCAGCTTGCGCGGGTCGAGCACCAGCTCGTAGCCCGCCCAGTCGTAGGTGTGCCCGTAGCCGCCGGAGCGGGCGGTGCGCTCCGGCTGGTACACCTGGCGCACGGGCAGCGGCAGCGGGCGCTTGGAGCCCGCCCGGTGAAGGTAGGCCATCTTGACCTGGCTGCGGCGGGTGGGTGCGTCGACCATGCTGATCCAGGCGTCGGCGCGGATCAGCAGCTTGCCGTCGGACCATTCGACGGTGCGTGCCGCGTTGTGGAAACGCAGTTCCTTGTCGAGCCGCAGCAGTTTCGCGGGCACCCGTCCGGTGCGGGTCAGCTCGGGGAAGTGCGCCCGGCGCCGCCAGAATCCCCGTACCTGCACGGGGGTGTTGCGCGAGGCCGCCTCCAGGGAGGCGAGCAGGGCGTCGAGGGAGCCCGCGCGCACGGCGAGCCACTGCTCGCGGGCCCGCAGCCCGAGCCGGGGCAGGACCGCCCGGCAGTCCACCTGGTCGAGGAAGCGCCCGGTCTCCTCCATGAAGGCCTGCCGGTACTCCTCACCGGCATCGGGCAGCAGCATCAGATAGCTTCGGAAGTCGTCCTTGAGGACGCTGAGGTCGTACTGCGCCTTGTACTCGGCGAATTCCGGCTCCGGGCGCTCGGCGAGGAAGCGGCTCACGGACAGGACTGCGGCGCCCCGGCCGCGGATGGCGGCGGGCTCCCCGCGGCGCTGGGTGATCGACTGTTCCCCGGCGAGGGTGCGCAGCCGCCACAGGTAGCAGGGCTCCGCCACGACGTCGACGGCCTCGGCGAGGTAGTGCGCGCGCAGCACGACGGGGATGTCCTCGTGCAGCATTCCCTCGGGGAAGCTCAGGCCGTTGCGTTCCCAGAAGCTGCGCCGGAACACCTTGTTGCAGGCGATGCGGTCGGCGATCAGGGAGCTCAGCTCGCGGATGCTGGTGCGCCGCAGGTCCTCGCGGGCAAGCATCCTCAGCATCGGCACCTGCCAGGTGCGGGCGGAGTTCACATGGTGCGCGTTGCCGGTGACGAAGTCGGATCCGGAGGCGTCCAGGGCCTCGATCATCAGCCGGTACGCCTCGGTCGGCACGATGTCGTCGCTGTCGACGAAGGCGAGGAACTCCGCGGCCGGGTCCATGTGCGCGATGCCCTTGTTGCGGGCCGCGCCGAGACCGGCGTTCTCCTGCCGGATCAGCCGGAAGCGGGAGTCCCGCCGTTCGAACTCGACGGCGACGTCCGCGGAGGCGTCCGGAGACCCGTCGTCCACCATGACCACTTCAAGGTCCGTGAAGCTCTGGTCCGCGAGCGACTGAAGGCATTCGCGCACGAACGGCTCGACCTTGTAGATGGGCACGATGATGCTGAGACGAGGCATCGGGAACCTTTCAACTCCGGCTGTTCGAGGCATCAGCGCCTAACTCGCGCGGAGCGCGGTCGGTTACGCCGAATGCGGCAGTTGAGGGAATGCCGTATGAACGGTGCCCGGTGGCGCGCGTCGGGTGGGTCCGCGCGTGTGACGCGCGCCGGGCGCGTCCCCCCCCCTGTCATACCCCGAACACGGCCCGAACCACCCGCTCCGCCGCCCGCCCGTCCTCGTACGGGCAGAAGCGCGCCCGGAAGGCCTCCCGCAGCTTCGTCGTCCGCTCGGTGTCCCAGCCGCCGTCCCGGAGCAGGGAGATCAGTTCGTCCTCGTCGGTGGCGATCGCGCCCGGGGTCTGGCCGGGGGTGCCGGACAGGAGGTCGAAGTAGGCGCCGCGGGCGAGGCGGTAGGCCTGCCAGTCGGGGGCGTAGGTGATGAGCGGGCGGTCCAGGCAGGCGTAGTCGAACATCAGGGACGAGTAGTCCGTGATCAGCGCGTCGGAGGCGAGGCAGAGCTCCTCGACGCGTGGATGTGCGGTCGCGTCGAGGATCTGCGGGTGTCCGGCGAGCGATGCGGTGGCGCCGTAGAAGTAGTGGGCACGCACCAGGAGGACGTACGTGGGGCCCAGTGCGCGGACCAGGCGCGGCAGGTCGAGGCGGGGCAGGAAGCCCTTCTGGTAGTCGCGGTGGGTGGGGGCGTAGAGGAGGACGGTGCGGTCCGCGCCGATGCCGAGCGAGGAGCGGATGCGCGCCCGGTCCTCGGTGGTGGCGTGCGCGTAGACGTCGTTGCGGGGATAGCCGAGCTCCAGGGCCTGGTACGAGGAGGGGTAGACGCGTTCCCAGACCTCGGTGGAGTGCGGGTTGGCGGAGAGGCTGTAGTCCCACTGGTCGGTGTGGTCGAGGACCTTCTGAAAGCTGATGCCGTGCGTGCCCGCGGGGTAGCGGCGCTGGTCGAGGCCCATCTTCTTGAGCGGGGTGCCGTGGTGGGTCTGCAGATAGACCTGGCCGGGGCGTTTGACGAAACCGCCGGGGAACGAGGCGTTGTTGACCAGGTAGGTCGCGCGGGCCATGACCTGCCAGTAGCGGCGTGAGCCCTCGATGACGTACGGCAGCCCCGCCGGGACCCGGTGGCGGTGGCGGCCGGCGACCACCCAGACGCCCTTGATGTGCGGGGCGAGTTCGCGGGCCTTCTCGTAGACGGCCAGGGGGTTGCAGGAGGGGGTGCGGTTCCAGTACGCGCTGTAGACCGCGAGGTTCGGGTCGAGGGCGCGGCGGCGGTCGGCTCGGTAGGCGAGCTTCATGACGGCGCCGCGCAGCCGCTTGTGGTGCCGGGTGAGGGCCGAGCGGGCCGCCTGGATGCGGCCGCCCGCGGCCCGGAGGGTTTCGAAGGCGGCGTACGAGCCGGTGGCGAGCGCGCGTGCGGCCTCGCCGGCGGGTTCCTGGTCGACGGGCCGGTAGGTGCGGTGGAGGCGGGCGGCCGCGCGGAAGAAGTCGGCGCGGTCGGCGGGGCGGATGCGGCCCGGGTCGGCGAGCACGGCGAGCAGGTGGTCGACGGCGTACGGGAAGAGGCGGGGGCCGGACGGGGAGTCGAGGAGGCGTTCGTAGCGTTCGACGAGGGTGAAGTGGGCGCGGCCGGGGGTGGTGGAGTGGCTGCTGCCGCGGCGGCGGCGCCAGCGGACGCAGGCCCGGTCGAGCAGGCGCAGCCGCTGCCGGTCGGCGGCGAGCAGGGTGGCGCGATGGACGGGGACGATCTCGTCGTACGGTCCCTCGTCGAAGCGGAGGCGGTGCGCGAGCCAGAACGAGCGGCGCAGCACGCGGTTCCAGACGGCGGGGGTCACGGCGAGCGGCTCGGCGCCTTCGGTGAGCCGGTCGCCACCCGGCTCCACGGTCTCCCACCAGTCGATCTTGTCGTGTCCGAAGATCAGCACGTCGGTCGTGGCGTCCAGGGACGCGTCGAGGGTGTCGAGGGCGCCGGGCAGCAGCAGGTCGTCGCCGTCGAGGAAGAGCAGGAACTCGCCGCGGGCGTGCTCCGCGCCGGTGTTGCGGGCGGCTCCGGTGCCGCTGTGTTCGGCGAGGCGGATGAGGCGGAGCCGGGGGTCGCGTTCCGCGTATTCCGCGGCGATGGCCGCGCAGGCGTCCGGTGAGCAGTCGTCGACGACGATGAGTTCGAGGTCGGTGAAGGACTGGGCGAGCACGGATTCCAGACATTCCCGCAGGTAGCCCTGGACACGATGGGCGGGTACGACAACGGAGAAACGGGCCATACCGGACGAAGGTAGCCACCGGTGCGGACGGTGTCGAAGACCGGAGGGATCTCCGCCCGGCGGGCGTACGGGCCGGGATGCCGCCGGGTGCGGGCCGGGGGCCGGCCGGGCGTGGACCTGGACGCCACCGGGTGCGGACCCGGATGCCGCCGGGTGCGGGCCCGGATGCCGCCGAGTGCGGGCCGGGGCTCGACTCGGGCATCCGGCTGCGGTGTGCCTAATGCGACAACAGGCGCCCCCTCCATCACTCGTTACAGGGAATCAGCGGCGGGAAGTTGACGCCGGAGGGAGGTAAGCGGGCAAACAGGGCGGACACGGCACCACCGGTCTCGCTCATCGCAGAAAGGCCCGCCCCGTGCAGCACAGCCACCGTCCTGCCGCCCCACGCCCGCGCCCCACGGCTCCGCTCCCCCGCCTCACCGTCGTCGTCCCCGTCCACAACGTCGAGGACCACCTCGCCGACTGTCTGCGCTCGATCGCGGGACAGACCCTCCAGGAGCTCGATGTCGTCCTCGTCGACGACGGCTCCACCGACGACAGCCCGCGGATCGCCCGCACCTTCGCGGCCCGCGATCCGCGATTCCGCTATGTGCGGCAGGAGAACGCGGGCCTGAGCGCCGCCCGCAACACCGGGGTGCGCGCGGCGGATCCGCGTACGCAGTTCCTGGCCTTCGCGGACAGCGACGACATCGTGCCGCACGACGCGTACGAGCGGCTGACCGCGAGCCTGGACGCCTCCGGTTCGGACTTCGCGAGCGGCAACGTCTGGCGCCTGGGCGAGCGCGGCCGGCAGCAGGCCTGGCAGTACAAGTGGCTGACCCGGCCGCGCACCGGCACCCACATCACCCGCGATCCCGCGCTGCTCGCGGACCGGGTGGCATGGAACAAGGTGTTCCGGCGCTCCTTCTGGCAGGCGCACGAGTTCACCTTCCCCGAGGGCAGGCTCTACGAGGACACCCCGGTGATGATCCCGGCACACTTCCTCGCCGAATCCGTCGACGTCCTCGACGGCCACGTCTACTACTGGCGCGTGCGCGAGGGTTCGATCACCCGGCGGCGTACGGAGGTCAGGGGCGTACGCGACCGGTTCGCCGCCTGCGAGAGCGTGAGCCGCTTCCTGGCGGAACGTTTCCCGCGCCATCGGCGGACCTACGACCTGTCCTGCCTGCGCGACGATTTCCTCTACTTCCTCGACGGACTGCCGCTGGGCGGCCCCGAGTACCGCACCGCGTTCCTCTCCTCGGCCGCCGCGTTCATCGAGCGCGCCGGGCCCGCGCTGATCCATGAACTGCCGGTCGGTCTGCGGCTCAAGTGGCAGCTCGTACGGGAGGGGCTCGAGGACGACCTGATCGCGCTCCTGTCGCACGAGCAGCGCAACAAGGCCACGTTCGCGGTGCGCGGCGGCCCGCTGCGCAGACGGGCCGTCTTCCCTGGCATCGCGGGGGTGCCACGGCGCCTGACCCGGCTCGGTCGGCGTGAACTGCCCGCCGTGGCACGGGTCGAGGAGGCCCGCTGGGGCGCGGACGGGCTGCTGCGGATCAGCGGCTACGCGTACGTCCGCAACCTGGAGGCCACCCGCCCCGGGCACTCGGTCAAGGCGGGCCTCCTCAAGTCCGCGCAGAGCCGCACCCGGCTGCGCCGCGTCCCCACCCGCACCGTCCCGCGCCCGGAAGCCACCCTCGCCTCCGGCCAGGAGCTGCACTGCTACGACCAGGCGGGCTTCGAGATGCGCATCGATCCCGCGCGGCTGCGGACCGGCGGGCGCTGGCGCCCCGGCACCTGGCTGCTCGGGGTGGTCGTCGCCGGGCACGGCCTGGTGAAGTGCGCGGCGGTGCGCGCCCCGGACGGCCCGGCCACGCAGTCCCTCGTACGGGAACTCGGCGACGGGATGCTTCTGGTGCTCGGTTACTCGCAGGGGCGGCTCGTGCTGCGGATCCAGGAGTACGCGGCGCGGGTGGAGGCCCATGAGCGGGACGACGACGCCATGGTGCTACGCGGGCGGCTGCACCACGGGACGCGGCCCGAGGCGCTGCGGCTCACCCACCGGGAGCACACGTACGACTATCCGATGGACGTGAGTGGCGAGGACTTCGCCGTACGGGTGCCGCTGGACGATCTGGAGCAGGTGCCGCCCAGTCCGCACCGCGCTCCCAAGGAGGTCGAACCGCGGCACGGCGACCGCTGGCAGGCCCGTCTCGTACTGCCCGGCGGTGCGCTCAGGCCGCTCGCGGCCCGCGCGGGTCTGCCGCCCGGCCGCTATGCGACCGGGCGCGCCCGGTACGCCGTCGGGCGCGAGGTCTGCGCCACCGCCGACGACAGCGGGGAGCTGGTGATCGAGCTGAGCCGGCAGCCCGTCGTCGACACCGCGCACTGGCTCGACGAGGGTGTCCTGCTCGTCGAGGGCACGGCGGCCGAGGACAGCTGGGGCCCGGCCGAACTGGTGCTGCGGCACGGGGCCGACCTCGCCGAGGTGACCGTCCCGCTCGCGCGCTCGGCGGACCGGTTCCGCGCCGCGTTCCGCCCCTCGACCGCGCACGGCGGACGGCCGCTGCCGGAGGGCTGCTGGTACCTGTTCCTGCGCGAGAGGCACGAGGCGGGCGAAGGGGTTCCGGTGCGGGTGCTCGCCTCGCTGGGTGCGGCGCTCCCTGCCGACGGGGAGCACACGGGACGGGAAGGCGCGGGAGGCGCGGGAGGCGCGGGAGGCGCGGGAGGCGCGGGAGGCGCGGGGCGGCAGTTCACCCTCGCCCGGCGCTTCGGCGACCGGCTCCTGATCGAATCGGGCTCCGCCCTCACCGCAGCCGAGCGCGGGGCGTACCGGCAGGCCCGGCTGCGCGCCACGCACTACGCGGCGCGGCGCGCGCTGCCGCTGCGCGAGGCGGTCCTGTACGCGGGCGGCGGTCCCACGAACCACCTCGCGGGCGGCTCCACGGCCGGGCACACCGGCGGCGACTCGCCGCGCGCCGTGCACGAGGAACTTCTCAGGCGCTCCGTCGAGTTCGAGCACCTGTGGGTCACCCGCGACGAGCAGACCCTCGTACCGCCCGCCGCCCGCCCGGTCGCCGAGTCGAGCGCCGCGTGGTACGAGGCGCTGGCCACCAGCCGGATCATCATCACGGACGGTCAGCTGCCCGAGTGGTTCGAACGGCGCGCGGGCCAGCAGGTCGTGCAGACCTGGCACGGCACGCCGCTCAAGCGCCTGGGCGCTGATCTCACCGGCACCCTCTACGCCGACCACTGTGAGCTCGCCGCCCTGCCCCGCCGCTCGGCGCAGTGGAGCCTCCTGGTCTCCCCCGGCCGGCACGCCGGTTCCGTACTGCCGCGCGCGCTCGCCTACGAGGGCCCGGTCCTGGAGGCCGGATCGCCGCGCAACGACGTGCTGTTCGCCGAGGACCGCGAGAAGCTCGCCGAGCGGGTACGCGCCGAGCTGGGCCTCGCGCCCGAGGACGAGCGCCGCGTCGTGCTCTACGCGCCCACCTGCCGCGAGCATCTCCCGCACCCGGGCGGCCGCTTCCGGCACGAGGCCGCGCTCGACTTCCCGGCCCTCGAACGGGCCCTCGGCGAGGACCACGTACTCCTCGTGCGCCGCCACCCGCTCACAGCGGGCCGGCTGCCCGGGGCGCGGGCCCCGTTCGTACGGGATGTGACCGCCTACCCGTACGCCTCCGAGCTCCTCCTCATCGCCGACGTGCTGATCACCGACTACTCCTCCCTGATGTTCGACTTCGCGCACACGGGCCGGCCGATGCTCTTCCACACCTACGACCTGGAGCACTACCGCGACACCGTGCGCGGCTTCACCCTCGACTTCGAGACGGCCGCCCCCGGCCCGCTGCTCGCCTCCACCGGGGAGGTCGCCGAGGCGCTGCGCGATCTGGACGCGCTTGCGGCCCGGCACGCGGACGCCTATGCCGCCTTCCGGCAGGCGCACGGGGGGCTCGACGACGGGCGGGCGGCGGAGCGGGTGGCGGACTGGATTCAGGGCGCAATGGATTACAAAGCAGACAATTAGTCACTACGATGTGTCCGCATGGAGAGCCCGCGGCCGTCCACACCCCAGGTCTGCGTCGTCGTCATCGGCTACAACGACGCCACCCATGTGGCCGAGGCGGTGCGCTCCGCCCTCGGCCAGGGCGCGGCCGTAGGGGAGGTGCTCGCCGTCGACGACTGCTCGACGGACGGAAGCCGCGAGATCCTGGGGCGGCTCGCCGCCGAGGAGCCCCGGCTCAGGGTGCTCGCACGCCCCACCAACAGCGGCGGCTGCGGCACCCCGCGCAATGACGGCATCGACGCCTGCGCCTGTCCGTATGTGATGTTCCTGGACAGCGACGACGTACTGCCGCCGGGCGCCGTGGACGCGCTGCTCACGGCCGTGGGCGAACACGGCGCCCAGGTGGCGGCCGGTCTGTGCGTGCGCCGCGAACTGCCCTCGGGCCGCGAGGTGCCCTGGCAGCCCGCGCTCTACGGCACCCCGTCGGTCGTCGGGCACCCGCGGCGGCGCCCGCGCCTGGTGCACGACACGCTCTGCGTCAACAAGCTCTACCGCACCGGCTTCCTGCGCGAGCACGGCATCCGCTTCCCCGACGGACGCTTCGTCTACGAGGACTTCGTCTTCGGCGCGCGGCTGCTCGCCGCCGGGCCCCGGATCGCGCTGGTCCCCGATCCGGTCTACGTCTGGCAGGTACGGCGCTCGGCGCGGAAGCTGTCCCTCTCGCTCGACCGCGCGGACATCGCCAACTGGCAGGCACGGACGGCGGCGCACCGCGAGGCCGTCCGGATCCTCGCCACGGCGGGCGAGCAGGAGCTGGCCCGGGCGGCACGCGCGAAGTTCGCCGAGCACGAGCTGCCGATGTACGTGACGGAACTGGACCGGCGCACCCCGGAGTACCGCGCCGAGTGGTGGCGGCTCACGCGCGAGTATCTCGCCACCTTCGACGAGGCCGATCTGGGGCGTGCGGCGGCGCCCGGAAGGGTGACCGCGCAGGTGATCCTGGCCTCGCCGCCGCCCGTCGACCTGCCGCGCCTCAAGCAGCTCGCCGCGCGCCCGGCCCGGCTCGTCCCGCCGTACGCGCGGAGTGGGGACGGCGGGCCGGTGTGGTCCGGGGAGCTGCCGCAGGTGCACCTCGGGCAGCTGCTCGGCCACCCCGTACGGCTGCTCCCGCTCACCGTCGACGCGAGCCTGCGGACACGGCCGCGCGTCTCGGTGCTCGGGCTCCGGCTGTACGAGCTGTACGGACGGGTCGCGGAGGCCGGGCCCAGCACCGTGGAGGTCGAGCTGCGCGACCGGTCCGGGGTGGCGCGCGGAGTGCGGCGCACGGCGGCGTGGCGGGCGGAGGCGGGGTCGCCGGCGCCGGACGGGAGCTGGACGGCCGAGGTGCTGTTCGACCTGGGGGCGCTGGACCCGAGGGCCGGGGTGTGGGACGTACGGCTGCGGGTGCGGTTCGCGGACGGCACCAGCCGACGGACCACGGCGCGGGCGGTGGACGGGTCCGGGATGCGGCGGACGGCCGTACGCGATCTGCGGTACGGGGTGCGGCTCGTGCAGCCGTATGCGACGAACCGGGGGGACCTCGCCGTGCGGGTCGCCCCCGGGGTGCGGGGGGTGGCCCGGGTCCTGCGGCGGCGGGCCCACCGGGCGCTGCGGGTGCTGCAGGGGTAGGGGCCCGCCCGACCGGCCGGCCCTACCGGCTCGGCCGGTCGGACGGGTCCCCACCGGATCGGCCGGTCGGACGGGCCCCCGGATCGACCGGTCGCACGGGCCCTACCGCTCGCATCCGGTGAAGCGCCTGCCCGCGTGGGCGCCGGGCCGCGTACTCCGGGGGCGGGAAGGTCAGCCGCGCGCGGCCTGCGGGCGGTGGTGGGTCCAGCCCGCCCAGGCCGAGGTGATCATGTCGCGGACGTCGCGGCGGGCCGTCCAGCCCAGCTCGGCCTCGATGCGTTCGGCCGAGGCCACCACGCGCGCCGGGTCTCCGGGGCGGCGGGGGCCGACCTCGGGCTCGGCCGGGTACCCCGTGATCTCGCGGATCAGATCCATCATCTCGCGGACCGAGACGCCTTCGCCGCGGCCGATGTTGACCGTCAGTTCGCTGCCGGGCTCCGCGGCGAGCCTGCGGGCGGCGGCGACATGGGCCTCGGCGAGGTCGGCGACGTGGATGTAGTCGCGGATGCAGGTGCCGTCCGGTGTCGGGTAGTCGTCGCCGAAGATCCGCGGCGAGGCGCCCTCGGTGAGCTTCTCGAAGACCATGGGGACGATGTTGAAGACACCGGTGTCGGCGAGCTCCGGGCGCGCCGCGCCCGCCACGTTGAAGTAGCGCAGCGAGGCGGTCGCCAGGCCGTGGGCGCGGCCCGTCGCGCGGACCAGCCACTCGCCGGCCAGCTTGGTCTCGCCGTACGGGTTGATCGGCGCGCAGGGCGTCTGTTCGGTGACGAGATCCACATCGGGCATGCCGTAGACGGCGGCCGAGGAGGAGAACACGAAGGAGCGCACCCCGCCGGCCGCCGCGGCTGCGAGCAGGACGCGCAGGCCCTCGACGTTCTGGTGGTAGTAGTGCAGCGGCAGCTCGACGGACTCGCCGACCTGCTTCTTCGCCGCGAGATGGACGATGCCGGTGACGGCGTGCTCGGCGATCGCCGCTTCCAGGGCGGCGCGGTCCAGGACCGTGCCCTTGACGAACGGGACGTCCTCGGGCACCCGCTCGGCGACTCCCGTGGACAGGTCGTCGAAGACGACGGCCTGCTCGCCGGCCGCGCGCATGGCGTGGACGACATGCGCTCCGATGTATCCGGCGCCGCCGGTGATCAGCCAGGTCATGTTCACCCTGTTTCGGTCGAGCGGTTTGCTGTGGTTCGTACGACGTTCGGGGCGCGCCCCGAGTTCCTGCGGGGCATGCCCCGGGTTCTCCGTGGGACATGCCCACGGTTCTCCGCGGGACCGCGCGGGGTCCGCCTCATGTTCCGGGGCCCGGCCCCCGCATCACACCGGCCCCCTCCATCGCCCGCAGCCCCGCGGCCGTCGCGGCCGTGAGCCGGTCGAGGTAACCCTTCGGGGGCGCTGTGTGCATCACGACCGAGCGCCAGTACAGCGGGCCCGAGATCAGGTCGAGGGCCAGCTCCTCGTCCACGGACTCGCTCAGCTCGCCGCGGGCCACCGCGGCCCGGACGACGCCGCTGGCCACCGAGTGCTGCCCCTCGCGCAGCGCCTTGTCCAGGGCATCGCGGATCTCGGGGCTGCGGGCCGCCTCGGCCTGCAGGTCCGGGATGACCTGGGCGGCCACGGGGTGCCGCAGGGCGCGCGCGGTGACCTCGTAGAGCAGCCGCAGGTCCCCTTCGAGCGATCCGGTGTCCGGGGCGGGCAGGCCCTGGACGGCGACCGCGGAGACCAGGTCGAGGACCAGGTGCAGCTTGGAGCGCCAGCGCCGGTACACGGCGGTCTTGCCGACGCCCGCGCGGCGCGCCACGCCCTCGATCGACATCCGCCCGTAGCCGACCGCGGCGAGTTCCGCGAAGACCGCCGCGCGGATGGCCTCGGTCTTCTCCTCGCGCAGCACCGCGGCACCGGCCGGGGCGCGGCGGCGGGCGGGCCTGGCCCGGCCTGTGCCGCCGGGCGCGGAGGGGTCGGTACCGGGGGTGGGGGCCGAGGACGTCATCGGCCCAGCATACGTCCGTCACGACGAAACGGTTGCGTTCCGACGTCGATCCGCTCTAGTCTCACGTTGCGACGATACGGGTCCGTCCCGACGTAACAGCGAAGCAAGGCGAGGTCATACGTGAGTCAGGCCCTGGCTGCCCCACCGGCACCCCCGACTTCCCGGCCGGACACCCTCTCCGCCCGGGAGCTGGCCGAGCGCCACGGCCTGAGCGTCTCCAATGCCCGGCCGCCGCTGGGGGCCTACGCCGCCCAGCTGTGGCGCCGCCGGCACTTCATCACCGCCTTCGCCACCGCCAAACTGACAGGCCAGTACAGCCAGGCGAAGCTCGGCCAGCTGTGGCAGGTGATGACACCGCTGCTCAACGCGGGGGTCTACTACCTGATCTTCGGCGTCCTGATGGACGTCAGACGGGGCGTGCCGGACTACATCCCGTTCCTGGTCACCGGCGTCTTCGTCTTCACCTTCACGCAGTCCTCGGTGCTCGCGGGCACCAAGGCGGTCTCCGGCAACCTGGGTCTCGTACGGGCACTGCACTTCCCGCGGGCGGCGCTGCCGGTCTCGTTCTGCCTGCAGCAGCTGCAGCAGCTGCTCTTCTCGATGATCGCGCTGGCCGGGATCGTCCTCGTCTGCGGTCTGCCCCTCACCCCGCGGTGGCTGCTCGTGCTCCCGGCGCTGGTGCTGCAGTTCGTGTTCAACGCGGGCCTCGCCATGGTCATGGCCCGCCTCTGCGCGAAGACCCCGGACATCGGTCAGCTGATGCCGTTCGTGCTGCGCACCTGGATGTACGCCTCCGGCGTGATGTTCTCGCTCGACCACATCGCCCGCAGCGCGAACATCCCGCCCACGGTGCACGCCGTCCTCGAGCACAATCCGGCCGCCGTCTACATCGACCTCATCCGCTACGCCCTGATCGACAGCTTCCACGCGGGACAGCTCCCGCAGCATGTCTGGGGCTGGGCCCTCGGCTGGGCGCTGCTCGCCGGAGTGGGCGGATTCATCTACTTCTGGAAGGCAGAGGAGACCTACGGCCGTGGCTGACACCCTGACCGAGCCCCGCCCGGCGGGCCCCACCCCGGCCACCGCCCCCGCGGCGGCCGCCTCCCCCGTCCCCGCCCAGCCGGCCGGGGAGCGCACCCCCACCGTCATCGCCGACGGCGTCGACATCGTCTACCGCGTCAACGGCGGCAGCGGCGGCAGCGGCAGCGCCACCTCGGCGCTCAGCCGCATCCTCGGCCGCCGGGGCCGTCCGGGCGTGCGGGAGGTGCACGCCGTCAAGGGCGTCTCCTTCACCGCCTACCGCGGCGAGGCCATCGGCCTGATCGGCACCAACGGCTCAGGCAAGTCCACCCTCCTGCGCGCCGTCGCCGGGCTGCTGCCCTGCGAGAACGGCCGCATCTACACCGACGGCCAGCCCTCCCTGATGGGGGTCAACGCCGCCCTGATGGACGATCTGACCGGCGAACGCAATGTCACCCTGGGCTGCCTCGCCATGGGCATGTCCCGCGAGCAGGTGCGGGAGCGCCATCAGGAGATCGTCGACTTCTCCGGGGTGAACGAGAAGGGCGACTTCATCTCGCTGCCCATGCGCACCTATTCCTCGGGCATGAAGGCCCGGCTCCGCTTCGCGATCGGTGCCGCCAAGGACCATGACGTGCTCCTCATCGACGAGGCCCTCGCGACCGGCGACCGCCGCTTCCAGAAGCGCTCCGAGCAGCGCATCCGCGAGCTGCGCGCCAAGGCGGGCACGGTCTTCCTGGTCAGCCACAGCAACAAGTCGATCCGCGACACGTGTGAGCGGGTGCTCTGGCTGGAGAAGGGCGAACTGCTCCTCGACGGACCGACCGACGACGTCCTGAAGGAGTACGAACGCTTCACGGGCAAGTGAGCACCGGGCGCCCGGACTCGGGGCGGGGCAACTTCAGCTCGGGGCAACTTCAGCTCGGGGCGACCCCGGTTCGGGGCAACCTGGTTCGGCACCCCGAACCGTCAGCGCCCCTCACCGCTCGAGGAACGCGAACAGCTCCTCCCAGCGCCGTACGATCTCCCCCGGCGTATAGCGCCGGATACGCTGCCGCGCCAGCTCGCCCATCGCATCCCGCAGCTCCCGGTCGGACATCAGCAGGTCGAGCCTGCGCGCGAGTTCCCCGGTGTTGCCGGGGCCGGCGAGCAGCCCGTCCTCGCCGTCGTGGATGATCTCGCGGACGCCCGGCGCGCAGTCGAAGGCGGCGCAGGGCACCGCCATCGCCATCGCCTCCATCAGGGCGAGCGGGAAGCCCTCGCCGCGTGAGGACTGCACGAAGACCGAGGCACCGCGCAGCGCCCCCGGGACATCGTTCGTACGCCCCATCCACTGCACCGAGCCGTCGAGCCCGAGCGCGGTGCACTGCTTGCGGAGGAGCTCCTCGTCCTCGCCGGAGCCGTAAATCCGCAGCGTCCACTCCGGTTGGCGCGGCGCGAGCTCGGCCCAGGTGTCCAGGAGCATGTCGATGCCCTTCTGGTCGTGCAGCCGCCCGATGCTGGTGACGACCTTCGCGGAGCGCGGCGAGGGCTCCTTGGGCATGAAGGGCAGCGGGTTCGGCAGATACGAGGCGTTGTCCATACCCTGCCGGATCCACAGATCGGCGTCCTCGCGGGTGAGGGCGAGCATCCGGTCGACGTCCTTGTAGTACTTCTGCACCCGTTCGAAGCGCGAGGTGGCCCGCGAGTACGCGAAGGACTCATGGCTCATGCCGATCACCGTCAGGCCGGAGGTGTCGGCGAGCGCCACCCATTCCATCGCCCACACCTGCGTGACGATCACGACCGCGCCGGGCCTCGCCCGTACGAACAGCGCGGTGAGCCTGGCAGCCTGCTCGTGCATCGCCGCCCGCCGCTCGTGCCGCAGCCGCCGCCCGGCGAGGTCGAGCCGCCCCTTGACGCCGCGCGCCGGTCCGATGCGCGGCGGGGGGACGTCGTACAGCGTGGTGGTGGCGTACGGGAGGCTCCCGCCGATGTCCTGCTGCTGTGCGGCTGCGGTGATGCCGATGACATGGACCCGGTGGCCGCGCGCGCTGAAGAGGCGGGCCATCTGGTGCGACCAGCTGGTGACGCCGCCCAGCTCGTCCACGCTGTTGGAGACGATGAAGATGTCCCGCAGAGCATCCGCCCGCCCGTCCGCTGCGGCCTTCTGGGTACTCATCCGCGGCTCCGGTGGGAGAAGAACTGCTCGACGATGCTGCGGGCGGCCGTGCCCTGGTCGTACTCGCCGAACTCGGCCACGAACCGCTCGCGGCCTGCGGCGTACTCGACCTGCTGTTCGTCCAGCGAGCCGAGCGCGGCGTACAGCTCGTCCTCGGTGCGGACGACCGGTCCGGGCGCGCGCTCCAGGAGGTCGAAGTAGGTGCCGCGGCCTTCGTGCACGTACTCCTCGTAGTCGTAGGTGAAGAAGAGCATCGGGCGGTCGAGGAGGGCGTAGTCGAACATCACCGAGGAGTAGTCGGTGATCAGCGCGTCGCTCAGCTCCATCAGCTCGGTCACGTCGTGATGCGCGGACACGTCGAGGACGCGGCCGCGCACGGACGGCGGGAGCACCACGTGGTCGAGGTAGTGCGAGCGGACCAGGAGCACGAAGCGTTCGCCGAACTGCGCGGCGAAGCGCTCCACGTCGAAGGGCAGCTCGAAGCGGCCGTTCCTGGCGCCGTGCCGGCGGAAGGTGGGCGCGTACAGCAGCACCTGCCGGTCGTACGGGATGCCGAGTCCGGCGGCGAGCGGGCCGCGCTCGCGCCGGCCCTCGGCCCGCTCGCGCTCCCGGGCGCGCACCAGGGCGTCGTTGCGCGGATAGCCCACGCGCAGGAGGGTCTTCTCCTTGAGCCGGAAGGCCTTGGCGAGGGTGCGCACGTCGTGCTCCGAACGGATCAGGAAGCGGTCGAAGCGGTCGAGGGTGGCCTGCTGTTCCTCCCGCTGCGGCCTTGGCTTCAGCTTCCAGGCGGGCTCGTCGAAGCCCATGCGTTTGAGGGCGGAGCCGTGCCAGGTCTGGATGTACGTGGTGCCGGGCCGTTTGGCGAGCTTCAGCGGATAGCTCTGGTTGTCGATCCAGAACTCGGCCTGCGCGAGTGCCCGCAGGTAGGGCAGTGACCAGCGGCGGACGAGGGTGGCGTCCTCGGGGAATCCCCGGGGGCTCGGGCCCGCGTACGACCAGACCGCCTCGAAGTCGATGCCCTGGCGGCGCATCTCCTCGTAGAGGGCTCGAGGGCTGTCGCTGTACTGCTTGCCCAGGTGGCTCTCGAAGACCACGAGGCCCTTCCTGAGCGGCAGCCGGCTGAAAACCTCGCGGTAGAGCCGGACCTTGGCCTCGCCGGAGGTCGCCTTCGCGCGCAGGGATTCGGCGTGGCGGTAGCCGGCTTTGGCAAGTCGTCCGGGGGTTCCGTGGACGCCCCGGCCGATGAGCTCGCGCGCCCGGCCCGTAACGGCGTTCCGGCCGACCAGGCGGAAGGCCAGATGCCCGCGCCGGGAGACCGTGGGTTCGATGTGGTCGGCCACGAGCCGGGTCAGGCGCGGCCGCACCGGGAGCAGGCCCTCGGCCAGGCCGGGCTCGCCCGCGGTGAGCCGGGTGGTGGTGCGGACGCCGTCGGCCTTCAGGTGGAGACGTACGTCCCAGACCGCGTCCACGATGCCGAGCGGCCGCAGGCCCTTCGTCAGATCGGCCGTGGCCTCCCAGGCCACCGTCTCGCCCTCGTGCGCCAGCGAAGCCACCGGGAAGCGGAAGGACTGCAGGCTGCGGCGGCGGGCGCGGAATTCGAGCTCGCCGGTGAGCCGTGCGCCCGGCCCGATGATCCCGAGCGGATTGGTGATGCGCCCGGCCATCCGCACCGCGCCGCCCCGCTCCTCGTAGGCGGTGAGCTCGTTGCGCAGGAACATCTGGTCGAGGGCTTTGGTGTGGTGGCCGAGTTCGGTGACATCCAGGATCCTGCGGCCCTGGGGATCGTCGAGGTGTTCGGCGCACCAGTAGACGCGGCCCTCGCGTTCGACGAGCGGGGAGGAGATCTTGTCGCGGTTGGTGAGGCTGTCGACGGCGGGCAGCAGCCGGTCCCAGTCGCCCCGGCTCAGCAGATAGGCGCAGACGGCCTGCAGGGGCTGCACCTGCTCGGCGGCCGCGGGGTCCACGGTGTCCAGATAGTCGCGGGCGATCCGGGCGAACTCCTCGCGGTAGCCGGCATCACGGAACGGCAGGTCCCGCAGGTGCAGTACGAGATCGTGCTTGAGGAACTTGACGTCCTTGGCCAGCTTCAGCTCCGTGAGGCCGCGCTCGGCGAGTAGGGCGTCGATGCGGCGGTGGATCTCCATCCGGTGGGCGAAGTTGGCGATCTCGTGACGGCGGTTGCTGATCGACTTCGCCGTGGCCTTCTCGACGACCCGCCACTCGTACACCCGGTTGGGGATCAGGGTGATGCGGCGCGCGGCCACATAGGCCTGGGCGGAGAAGAGCAGGTCCTCGTAGTGGATGCCCACCGGGAAGCGCAGCCCCGCCTCCTGCAGGAACGCGCGGCGGTAGCACTTGTTGGTGGAGAGCGTGTCGAAGACGAGCAGGTCCGGCAGTTCGGTGACCGAGTCGATGGTGCGGGTGCGCCGGTACAGCCAGGGGTACCACTCGGACTGCTTCCCGTGCCGCGAGTCGAGGTACACCCGTACGCACAGGCCGGAGACGAGGTCGGCGTCCGTGGTCCGTGCCGCCTCCAGCATGTTCCGGCAGGCATTGCGTTCCAGGACGTCGTCGCTGTCCAGGAACATCAGGTAGGCACCGCGGGCCTGCCCGATGCCGTGGTTGCGGGGCGCTCCGCAGCCACCGCTGTTCTCCGGCAGCCGGTACGCGCGCACCCGGCCCGGGTGCTCCGCGGCGAGGCGCTGCGCCACGGCGTACGAGCCGTCCGTACTGCAGTCGTCCACGATGACGGCTTCGACGCCGCGCAGGGTCTGGCCGAGGACGGAGCGCACGGCGGTGGGCAGGCGCGCCTCGTCGTTGTGAACGATCACGACAACGGACACATCGGGGTACATCACCCGAACAGTATCGACCGCTCATCGGTTCGGGGCGAGACGGTGAACCCGGAAGGGGCGGCGCCCGAAGGCACCGCCCCTCCTCACCGGATTCCCACCGGTCCGCTCGGTCGTGCGACCTCGACGGCGTCTCAGCTGTGCGACCTCAGCAGCGTCCGCATCGTGCGCATCGCCACCGACAGGTTCGCCAGGTCGAAGGAGTCCGAGCCCTGGATCTCGTCCAGGGTCGTCTTCGCGCGGCCCAGGATCGCCGCGTTCTGCTCCTGCCAGGCCTTGAAGCGCTGCTCCGGCGACGCGCCGCCGTTGCCCACGGACAGGACCTCCGAGGTGAGCGCCGCGTGTGCCGCGTACAGGTCCTCGCGGATCGCCGCACGGGCCATCGACGACCAGCGGTCGGCGCGCGGCAGGGCGCTGATCCGGTCCATCAGCTGGGTGATGGTGAGCCGGTCCGCGAGGTCGTAGTAGACCTCGGCGACGGCGAGCGGGTCCTTGCCGGTCCGGTCGGCGATCAGCACGATGTCGAGGGTCGGGAACACCGAGGAGAACCCGGCAACGCGCTGCGCCAGCTCCTCCGGCACGGCGGCCGCGGTCAGCTCCTCGAAGATCTGCTGGTACCACTCCAGGTCCGCGCCGCGCAGCAGCTTCGGCAGCTCGGCCCACACCTGGTGGACGCCCTCGCTGAAGAAGGTGATGGTCCCGGCGAGTTCCAGCGGCTGCGGCCGGTTGTTGAGCATCCAGCGGGTGCCGCGCTCCACGAGGCGGCGCGAGTGCAGCCGGATCCGGGTCTGGACGTCGGCGGCGACCGTGTTGTCCAGGGCCTCGACCGCGTCCCACACCTCGGAGAGCCCGAAGATCTCCCGGGCCGCGGTGTGCGCCCGTACGACCTCTTCGAGCGAGGCGCCGGTCTCCTCGCGCATCCGGTGCAAGAAGCTCGTACCGCCCGCGTTGACCGTGTCGTTCACCAGGACCGTAGTGACGATCTCGCGGCGCAGCGCGTGCGCCTCGATCTGCTCGGTGAAGTTCTCGCGCAGCGCCGTCGGGAAGTAGGCGTGCAGGAGGCTCTGCAGATACGGGTCGTCGGGGAGGCTGGTGGCGATCAGGTCCTGCGCCACGGTGATCTTCGTGTACGCGAGGAGCACCGCCGTCTCCGGCTGGGTCAGACCGTGCTCACCCGCGAGGCGCTCCCGGATCTGCCGCTCGGTCGGCAGGAACTCGATGGCCCGGTCGAGCCTGCCCTCGCGCACCAGGGTGCGCATGAAGCGCTGCTGGGCGTGGAGCATCGAGGAGGACTGGGCGATGGCGTTGGCGAGGGCGGTGTTCTGCGCGTAGTTGTTGCGCAGCACCAGCCTGCCGACCTCGTCGGTCATCTCGGCGAGCAGCTTGTTGCGCTGCTTGACGGTCATGTCGCCGTTGGCGACGACCGCGTTGAGCAGGATCTTGATGTTCACCTCGTGGTCGGAGGTGTCCACGCCCGCGCTGTTGTCGATCGCGTCGGTGTTGACGCGTCCGCCGTGCTGCGCGAACTCGATCCGGCCGAGCTGGGTCAGGCCCAGGTTGCCGCCCTCGCCGACGACCTTGACCCTGAGGCCGCTGCCGTTGACGCGGATGGCGTCGTTCGCCTTGTCGCCGACGTCGGCGTTCGACTCGGCGGAGGACTTCACGTAGGTGCCGATGCCGCCGTTCCACAGCAGGTCGACCGGCGAGGAGAGGATCGCCTGCATCAGCTCGGCCGGGGTCATCTTGGCGACGCCGGTCTCGATGCCGAGCGCCTCGCGGATGTGCGCGTTCAGCGGGATCGACTTGGCCGAGCGGGGGAAGATCCCGCCGCCCGCGGAGAGCAGCTCGGTGTTGTAGTCGGCCCAGGAGCTGCGCGGCAGCTCGAACAGGCGGCGGCGCTCGGCGTAGGAGACGGCCGCGTCCGGGTTCGGGTCGATGAAGATGTGCCGATGGTCGAAGGCGGCGACCAGGCGGATGTGCTCGGAGAGCAGCATGCCGTTGCCGAAGACGTCACCGCTCATGTCGCCGACGCCGACGACCGTGAACTCCTCGGTCTGGGTGTCGACGCCCAGCTCGCGGAAGTGCCGCTTCACGGACTCCCAGGCACCGCGGGCGGTGATGCCCATGCCCTTGTGGTCGTAACCGGCACTGCCGCCGGAGGCGAAGGCGTCACCGAGCCAGAAGTTGTACGACTCGGCGACCTCGTTGGCGATGTCGGAGAACGTGGCCGTGCCCTTGTCGGCCGCGACCACCAGATACGTGTCGTCCTCGTCGTGCCGTACGACGTCGGCCGGGGGCACGACCTCGCCGGCCACCATGTTGTCGGTGATGTCGAGCAGCGCCGAGATGAAGGTCTTGTAGCTGGCCACACCCTCGGCGAGCCACGCGTCCCGGTCCTTGGCGGGGTCGGGCAACTGCTTGGCGACGAAGCCGCCCTTCGCGCCGACCGGCACGATGACGGTGTTCTTCACCATCTGCGCCTTCACCAGGCCGAGGATCTCCGTACGGAAGTCCTCCCGGCGGTCCGACCAGCGAAGACCGCCGCGCGCGACCTTGCCGAAGCGCAGGTGCACACCCTCGACGCGCGGCGAGTACACCCAGATCTCATAGGCGGGACGCGGCTCGGGCAGGTCGGGGATGGCCTGCGGGTCGAGCTTCATGGAGACGTACGAGTGCCAGGTGCCGCCCGCGGCCTCCTGGAAGAAATTCGTGCGCAGGGTGGCCTTGATGACGGTGAGGAAGGACCGCAGGATCCGGTCCTCGTCGAGGCTCGCCACCTGGTCGAGCGCGCCGTCGACCTCTTCGAGCAGCCCGTCGGTCAGCTCGGTGCCGGCCCGCTGGCGGTCGGGGGACAGCCGCGCCTCGAAGAGGGAGACGAGGAGGCGGGTGGTGTGGACGTTGTTGCGGAGGGTGTCCTCCATGTAGTCCTGGCTGAACTTCGAGCCGGCCTGGCGCAGGTACTTCGCGTACGCGCGCAGCACCATCGCCTGCCGCCAGCCCAGACCGGCGCGCAGCACGAGGGAGTTGAAGCCGTCGTTCTCGGCCTTGCCCGTCCACACGGCCGCGAAGGCCTGCTGGAAACGCTCGCGGGCGTCGTCCGCCAGGTAGTCGCCGTTGCCGTTCGGCTTCGGCATGCGCAGGCCGAAGTCGTAGATCCAGGCGGTGTTGCGGTCGCTGGTGCGCAGTTCGTACGGGCGCTCGTCGACGACCTCGCAGCCCAGGCGCTGCAGCACGGGCAGCACCGCGGACAGGGAGACCTGCTCGCCGGAGCGGTAGATCTTGAAGCGGCGCTCGCCGGGGCCCGCGCCGACCGGCTCGTAGAGCGAGAGCGCGAAGTCCTGGTCGCTCTGGTTGAGGGCTTCGAGGTGGACGAGGTCGGCGACCGCGGCGCGCGGCGAGTGGTCGGCCTTGTACCCCTCCTGGAAGGCGCCGGAGTACTTGCGGAGCAGTTCGGCGGCGCGCTCCTCGCCGAGTTCGGCGTTGAGCGCCTCGGCGAAGCCGTCGGCCCAGGAGCGGGCCGCCTCGACCAGACGGGCCTCGATACGGTCCTTGTCGACATCGGAGAGCAGCGGCAGCTCGGTGCCGGGGGCGACACGGACGACGAAGTGCAGCCGGGACAGGATCGACTCGGTGTTCCAGGCGGTGAAGTCGACGCTGGTGCCGCCGAGCTCCTCCTTGAGGATGTCGATGATGCGCAGCCGGACGCCGGTGGTGTAGCGGTCGCGCGGCAGGTAGACCAGGGCCGAGTAGTAGCGCCCGTACTCGTCCTTGCGCAGGTAGAGGCGCAGGCGCCGGCGCTCCTGCAGGTACAGGACGCTGGTGGCGATCTCGCGCAGCTCGTCGACCGGGGTCTGGAAGAGCTCGTCGCGCGGGTACGTCTCGAGGATCTGCAGCAGGTCGCGGCCGTCGTGACTGTTGGGCGAGAAGCCGGCGGCCTTGAGTACCTGCTCGACCTTGCGGCGGATCACCGGGACGCGGCGCACCGACTCGGTGTACGCGGCCGAGGAGAACAGGCCGAGGAAGCGGCGCTCGCCGACGACGTTGCCCTCGGCGTCGAACTTCTTCACGCCGACGTAGTCGAGGTAGCTCGGGCGGTGCACGGTGGCCCGGCTGTTGGCCTTGGTGAGCACCAGGAGCTTGTGCTCGCGGGCCTTCGCGCGGGCGTCGGCGGGCAGCCGGTTGAAGGAGGGGCTGACCGGGTGCGCCTCGTCGCCCTCGGTGTGGTGCGGGTCGGAGCGCAGGATGCCGAGGCCGGTGCCCGGCACGGCGGTGAGCGAGTCCTCGTCGGTGAGGTCGTACTCGCGGTAGCCGAGGAAGGTGAAGTGGTCGTCGGCCAGCCAGCGCAGCAGCTCGCGGGCCTCCTCGATGTCCTGCTCGCGCAGGTCGTCGGCGGTCGGCTCGGTCGGCAGGTCCTCGGCGATGCGCAGCGCGGCCTCGCGCATCTTCTCCCAGTCCTCGACGGCCTCGCGGACGTCGGACAGGACGCGCAGCAGGTCGGCGGTGATCTGCTTGAGGTCGGCGCGGTCGGTCTCACGGTCGATCTCGACGTGGATCCAGGACTCGACCACCGTGTCGTGTGCGCCCTCGGAGGCCTTCTGCGCGGCCGCGCTGTCGGTGATGGCCTCGATCAGCTTGCCGGTGACATCACGGCGTACGACCACCTGCGGGTGGATCACGACGTGGATGCCGCGGCCCTGGCGGGACAGCTCGTTGGTCACCGAGTCGACGAGGAAGGGCATGTCGTCCGTGACGACCTCGACCACCGAGTGGCTGGAGGTCCAGCCGTTCTCCTCCACGGTCGGGGTCTGCACCCGGACGCTGGCGGTGCCCTGCGGCCGGTTCTCGGCCAGGCGGTAGTGCGAGAGTGCGGCGCCGAAGACATCGACCGGGTCGCGGTCGGTCAGGTCCTCGGGCGCGGTGTGCAGGTAGTAGCGCTGGAGATACGTGAGGACGGTGTCGCCGTCGGGGGCGTCCTCACCTTCGGCGCCGGTCGGGAGGTGCCCTCCGACCGGGCTGTGCTCAGCGACCCGGGCGGCCCGTGCGAGCAGCTCGGCCTTGGCTTCGTCCAGCTTGGTCTGCATGTCCTCTGGCTCCTGTCGCGCGCCGTTGCGTGACGTAGAAATCGGGAAAACTGCCCTTGATGACGCTTACGGCAGAGCGCCGCGTCCCGGGGTGCCGGGCTGCTGTCGACGGTATGCCGTGGTCCTGGAAGCGTGGGGCGCCATGGGCCGAAGAACGGGTTGCGCCCCCATGGATCTCGGAGCCCGCGGATGTACCGCACGGGCTCTCGGCGGTGGCCTCCCACGCCCGGCGGTCGGCCGGGCGAAGGCGGGGGGCTCCGCTGCCCCCGCGGCTTATCGCACTGATCACGCCCTACAGGCTATCCCGATCGGACCGGAGACCGTCATGGGACGGTTCGGCCGAAAAGACGGGGGCGAAC
The DNA here is from genome assembly GCF_047779955.1 of Streptomyces lothianensis. NCBI lineage: Bacteria > Bacillati > Actinomycetota > Actinomycetes > Kitasatosporales > Streptomycetaceae > Streptomyces > Streptomyces lothianensis. The sequence continues at coordinate 40,285 of NZ_JBLMKT010000060.1, forward strand.
TTTGACAGTCTGGACAGAGACGAGGGGAGCACAGGGGGCGTAATGGGCGCCGGCCGCTCTCCTGCCATCCCACGAGACGCTCCGCCTCACGCCACGCACCGCTCCGCCTCCGCCACGGCCTCGGCAAGGCTGTCCACCACCGGCACACCCGCCGCGGCCAGGCTGGCCCGGCTGTGCGAACCTCCGGTGTACAGCACCGCCCGCGCACCGACATGCGCGGCCGCCACCGCATCGTCCACGGCGTCCCCGATGACCACGGCCCGCCCGGCATCGACCCCGTCGAGCGCCGCCAGGTGCCGCGCCATCTGGCCGGCCTTGCCGTCCGTGGAACCGCCCACGCGTCCGTCCACGCGCAGGAAACGCTCCTCGATGCCATGCGTCCGTACGATCGGCAGCAGCCGGTCATGCGGGGCGAGCGAGCACATCGACTGGGTCAGCCCGGCCTCCTGCCACTCGGCGAGCAGCCGCCCGGCGCCCTCGGCGAGCCCGGCGGACTCGGCGAACGCCCAGTAGTGCCGGTGGAAGGCCTCGTCCATCACGGCCCACTCGGCCGGTGTCGGTGTCCGGCCCATCAGCCGCTCGTAGAACCTGGGCACCGGCACGCAGTACAGGTCCCGGTAGCGCTCGAGCGTGATGGGCGGGAGCCCGATCTCGGCGAACGAGGCGTTGGTGGCCTGGATGACGGCGTCGATGTCGTGGAACAGCGTGCCGTTCCAGTCCCAGACGATGTGCGCTTGCTTCCCCATCCCTCGACGGTACCCACTGCCACCGACAATCCGGCCGGGAGGCGTGTGCAGGGCGGCGGCCCTCAGCCGATCAGGTTGGGGATCTCCTGGGTGGCGAACCACAGCAGCTCGTGGTCCTCGGCCCCGTCCACGGTGAACTGGGCGTCGTCGTCGCCGAGGTCCGCGGCCCCGAGCGCCGAGGCCGCCGCCGCGATGTCGCCCACGGCATCGTCCGCGTCCACGTGCACGGCCGCCGCCTTGCGCAGCGGCACGGCGCGCGCGAGCCGCACCTCGCCGAGGGCCCCGCGGTCGAGCCCGCGGTCGGGGTCTACGGCCGCCTCCGCGTCCGGCACGTCCACCGCGACGACCACCCGGCGCGGCACCGCAGCGGGATCTCCCGCGATCAGCCGCAGGGAGGCCGCCGCGGCCCGGTTGAGCGCCGCGTACTCCAGTTCCTCGATGTCGTCGGAGACGTACCACTCGCGCAGCGCGGGCGTCACCGCGTACGCCGTCAGCGGTCCCGGCCCGAGCTCGGCCGCGTGGTGCGCCTGCGCGAGAGAGGCAAGTGTCAGGGGGACGTAGACACGCATGAAGCCGCCGCTTTCGTCATCGGTTCGGGGTTCCCGTGGCGTACGGGACGGCCCTCAGGATACGTGCGGGCGTCCCCTTTCGAGTTGCTGCCCGGCTGCCGTACGACGTCAACCCGGCGCCCCGCACCGAGGCCGTTGCGCCCGCCGTGGAAGGACCCGGCCACCCTGATAGGTGAACCTCCGCGGCACCCCTCGGCCGCCGCGCCCCGCATTGCACCGACCCCCGCGCTCCCCGTACAAGGTTCACCGAGAGCTACCGACGGGTAACCAGGCCCGACCAGGCAGAACGGGGATCCGATATGACCATGAGCAGCACCCGCCCGGCCTCCCGCCGCGTGCCCGCACCTCGCGGCCCGGCCACCCGCCGGGACGCCGGCCGGGACACGCGCCCTGGCGTACGGCAAGACGCACGCCAGGACACCCGCAGGGACTCCCGCCGCCCCGGCGAACCCCGCCGCGTCCCCGCACAGCGGCGTACCGCGCTCCCCCGCTACTGGTTCGCCGAACGGCTCCTCGCCGTCCTGAGCGGGCACCGGCCGGTGCACTGGATGCTGAGCCACACCGTGGGCGAGGCCTACGAGCAGCTCACCGTGCTCGCCCCGCTGACCCCGCTGCGGGCGGCGGGCACACGCCCCGTCCTGCGTGCCTGTGGCGAGCACCGCCCCGAGGACGGTGTGATCGAGGCCTTCGCCCGGATCACGGCCGGCGGACAGGTACGGGCCATGGCCTTCCGTCTGGAACAGGGCCCCGACCTGCGCTGGAGGTGCGCGGCCGTCGAGGTCGGCCACCCGCGCAGCGCCCCCGCCCGGGTCGGCGCACCCGCATGACGCCTGCCAGGACCGCCCCGCGCCCGGACCGCCCCGCGCCCGCACATACGTGACCGGGGCCCCGCACCACTGCGGGACCCCGGTCACGTACCAGCAGACGAAACCACTTCTTGCAGACGGAACCACGTCCTGCAGAGGGGGCTACGTCCTGCAGAGGGGGCTACGTCCTGCGGCGGACTACTTCTTGCGGCGTCGTCCGCCGCCACTCCTCTGCGCCTTGCGCCGCTCGGCGCGGGTCATCCCGTCCGCGGCGGAGCGCACCGGACCGGCCGGGGCGTCCTCGACCAGGTCGCCCTCGACGACACCGCCCTCGCCGTCCACGGACGGCGCCGAGAAGTGCAGACCGCCGCGGCGCTGCGGGGCCTCCAGGCCCTTGGCGCGGATCTCGGGACGGCCGGCACCAGCCGGCACAGCGTCCTCCTTCTTGTCGAGGGACGGCTTCGCGTCCTCGACCGGGACCTCCTCGACCTGCTGCTCGACCTGGACCTCCAGGTTGAACAGATAGCCGACGGACTCCTCCTTGATGCCCTCCATCATGGCGGTGAACATGTCGAAGCCCTCGCGCTGGTACTCGACCAGGGGATCCTTCTGCGCCATCGCGCGCAGGCCGATGCCCTCCTGGAGGTAGTCCATCTCGTAGAGGTGCTCACGCCACTTGCGGTCGAGGACGCTCAGCACGACCCGGCGCTCCAGCTCACGCATGATCTCCGAGCCGAGCTGCTCCTCGCGCGCGTCGTACTGCGCGTGGATGTCGTCCTTGATCGCGTCGGTGATGAACTCGGCGGTCAGACCGGCGCGGTCACCGGCCTCGTCCTCCAGCTCCTCGACGGTGACCTTCACCGGGTAGAGCTGCTTGAACGCGCCCCACAGCCGGTCGAGGTCCCAGTCCTCGGCGAAGCCCTCGGCGGTCTCGGCCGCGATGTAGGCGTCGATGGTGTCGTCCATGAAGTGGCGCACCTGCTCGTGCAGGTCCTCGCCCTCCAGGACGCGGCGGCGCTCGCCGTAGATGACCTCGCGCTGGCGGTTGAGCACCTCGTCGTACTTCAGCACGTTCTTACGCGTCTCGAAGTTCTGCTGCTCGACCTGCGACTGGGCGGAGGCGATGGCGCGGGTGACCATCTTGTTCTCGATCGGGACATCGTCCGGCACATTGGCCATGGCCATGACGCGCTCGACCATCTGCGCCTTGAACAGCCGCATCAGGTCGTCGCCGAGCGAGAGGTAGAAACGGGACTCGCCGGGGTCGCCCTGACGGCCGGAGCGGCCTCGCAGCTGATTGTCGATACGGCGCGACTCGTGGCGCTCGGTGCCGAGCACATAGAGGCCGCCGAGGTCCTTGACCTCGTCGTGCTCGTCCTTGACGGCCTGCTCGGCGCGCTCCATCGCGGCGGGCAGCGCGGCCGCCCACTCCTCGATGTGCTCCTCGGGGTCGAGGCCCTGCTGGCGCAGCTCGGCCTCGGCGAGGTCCTCGGGGTTGCCGCCGAGCTTGATGTCGGTACCGCGGCCCGCCATGTTCGTGGCGACGGTGACGGCGCCCTTGCGGCCCGCCTGGGCCACGATGCTCGCCTCACGGTCGTGCTGCTTGGCGTTGAGCACCTCGTGCGGGATGCCTCGCTTGGCGAGCTGCTGCGAGAGGTACTCGGACTTCTCGACGGAGACGGTGCCGACCAGGATCGGCTGGCCGTGCTCGTGCTTCTCGGCGATGTCGTCGACGACCGCGTCGAACTTCGCCTTCTCCGTGCGGTAGATCAGGTCGGACTGGTCCTGGCGGACCATCGGCCGGTTGGTCGGGATCGGCACGACGCCCAGCTTGTAGATCTGCTGGAACTCGGCGGCCTCGGTCATCGCCGTACCGGTCATGCCGGACAGGCCGCTGTCGTAGTCCCGGCGCTTGTACAGGCGGAAGAAGTTCTGCAGGGTGATCGTGGCGAGCGTCTGGTTCTCGTCCTTGATGTCCACCCCTTCCTTCGCCTCGATCGCCTGGTGCATGCCCTCGTTGTAGCGGCGGCCGGCGAGGATACGGCCGGTGTGCTCGTCGACGATCATGACTTCGCCGTCGATGACGACGTAGTCCTTGTCCTTCTTGAAGAGTTCCTTGGCCTTGATGGCGTTGTTCAGGTAACCGACGAGCGGGGTGTTGACCGACTCGTAGAGGTTGTCGATGCCCAGCCAGTCCTCGACCTTGGCGACACCGGACTCGTGGATGCCGACGGTGCGCTTCTTCTCGTCGACGTCGTAGTCGCCGGTCTCCTCGATGCCCTTGAGCGGCTGGCCCGCCTCGCCCTTCTTCAGGCGGGTGACCAGCTTGGCGAAGTCGCCGTACCACTTCGTGGCCTGGTCGGCGGGGCCGGAGATGATCAGCGGCGTACGGGCCTCGTCGACGAGGATGGAGTCGACCTCGTCGACGATCGCGAAGTTGTGGCCGCGCTGGACGAGCTCGTCCTGGCTCCAGGCCATGTTGTCGCGGAGGTAGTCGAAGCCGAACTCGTTGTTCGTGCCGTACGTGATGTCGCAGCCGTACTGCTCGCGGCGCTGGGCCGGGGTCATGTTGGCGAGGATGCAGCCGACCTCGAGGCCCAGGAACTTGTGGACGCGGCCCATCAGCTCGGAGTCGCGCTCGGCCAGGTAGTCGTTCACCGTGATCAGGTGGACGCCCTTGCCGGACAGCGCGTTCAGATACGCGGGCAGCGTGCCGACGAGGGTCTTGCCCTCACCGGTCTTCATCTCCGCGACGTATCCCATGTGCAGGGCTGCACCGCCCATGATCTGCACGTCGTAGTGACGCTGGCCCAGGACGCGCTTGGCGGCCTCACGCACGGTGGCGAAGGCCTCCGGCAGCAGGTCGTCGAGGCTGTCGCCGGACTTGCCGTCACTGTCGACGTACTCCTGGTAGCGCTCCTTGTACTCCTCGGTGAGCGCGCGCAGCTCGGCGTCGGAGAGGGACTCGAAGTCCTCTTCGATGGAGTTGACCTGGTCCGCGATGCGGTGCAGCTTGCGCAGGATCTTGCCTTCGCCTGCACGCATGAGCTTGGTGAGGACGGACACGAGGGCTGGTCTCCTTGCCGGTCGGGCCTGGGACGGTCGAGTGTGGTGGGCTGTTCTGCTGTGGTCTGGCGGTTCTGCGGTCGTACGGACACGGCAGGTGTCCCCCCACCGCAACGGCCATCGTATGCGAGGACACCGTCACGCCGGGAGGTCCACCTGTAGGTCCAACGGACAGGAGGCCCGGAAGGTGCCGGAAACTCAGCCTCGCCTGCCGCAGTCCGGTCATCCCCGTCCACCGGAGTCCGGTCATCCCCGCCCGCCGGAGCCGGAACGATATCCCCTGGCCGCCCCCGCCCGGAACCATGGACAATCCCGCAATGGACCACGCAACACTCACCACCGACCGACTGACCCTGCGCCCCCTCGGCCCCCAGGACATCGACGCGGTGTACGCCGCCTGCCAGGACCCCGAGGTCCAGCACTGGACCACCGTTCCCTCGCCGTACCGCCGCGAGGACGCTGAGATGTTCGCCGGGACGATAGCCCCGCAGGCGTGGACCGAGGGCAAGGAGTACTGCTTCGCCGTCCTCGACGAGGAGGACCGCCTCGTCGCGGTGACCGGCCTCATGGAGCGCATCGGCAACGCCCGCGAGATCGGCTTCTGGACGGTGAAGGAACACCGCGGCCAGGGCTACATGACCGAGGCCGTACGCGCCGTGACCCGCTGGGGCTTCGAAGAACTGCGCGTCGACCGCATCGAATGGAAGGCCGCGGTCGGCAACCATGCCTCGCGCGCGGTGGCCGAGAAGGCCGGCTTCAGACTGGAGGGCACCCTGCGCTCGGCCCTGCTGAACAAGGGCCGCCGCCGGGACTGCTGGATCGCCGGCCTGCTGCCGGGCGACGTCGGGCTGCCTACGCGGGATCCTTATCTGCCGGGTGAAGGCTGACGCGGTCCGCCGAGCTGGCGTTCCCCGGAGGCTCCCGGACGTTCCCCGGACAGTCCCCTCCCTCCCGGGGGCCGAAGCCCTTCTCAGGCTATCGGTCGGCACTGACAAACGGCCCTGCCCACCAGGTCAACGCCTTGCCCGGCAGCCCGATTGCCGCTCCCGGCCCGCATTGAGTTCCTAACTGACGTCAAGTAGTTCGTGGTGTTCTTGAGGGTCGGTTCGTA
>NZ_JBLMKT010000035.1:0-45552 GCF_047779955.1 Streptomyces lothianensis
GAGAGTGCGTGCCGGGCGTCGCGGGGCAGAAGCGACTTTCGAAACACGCCCTAGGCACATACACAGGCCACCAGGCGTCACCCCGAGTCCCACTTCTGGCCCATCCAGTGGTGGAAGCCGGCCTGGTGCTCGCGCTCGCCGCGGCCCTCACCGCACTCTGCTTCTGGCTCCTGCGGCGCCGTACGCCTTGAGTGTCCCGGCACGTCATGTCCTCGTAACCGGTGATTAAGCCTCGCTTGCGAGCCTCGGTGGATGCAGGCCCCGCCCGAGCGCCCGACCACCACCTCTCCCCCACACCCCCGCGAAGCGGCAGCCGTAATCGCCCTGACGCCGACCGCGCGGAACAATAAGCACATGAACACGCCCCAGGTCCCCGTGCACGCCCAGCCCTCCGTCGGTTCCATCGCCGCGCACCGGCCGCACACCGTGGCCGCCGCGGTCTCCGACCTGGAGCCGGACCTCGATGCCGACCTCGACGCGTACGAGGACGACGGGGACGGTGCCGAGCTGCCGCAGGGGCGGTTCCTGGACCGGGAGCGCAGCTGGCTGGCGTTCAACGAGCGGGTGCTCGAACTCGCGGAAGACCCGAGCACACCGCTCCTGGAACGGGCCAACTTCCTGGCGATCTTCGCGAGCAACCTCGACGAGTTCTTCATGGTGCGCGTGGCCGGTCTCAAGCGCCGTATCGCCACCGGAGTCGCCACCCGTTCCGCCTCCGGTCTGCAGCCCCGCGAGGTCCTGGACCTGATCTGGAACCGTACGCGTGAGCTGATGGCCCGGCATGCGGCCTGCTTCCAGGAGGACGTCGGTCCGGCGCTCGCCGAGGAGGGCATCGGGATCGTCCGCTGGGCCGATCTCACCGAGAAGGAGCAGGCGCGGCTGTTCACTCTCTTCCGGCAGCGGATCTTCCCGGTGCTCACGCCGCTGGCCGTCGACCCGGCGCACCCCTTCCCGTACATCTCGGGCCTCTCGCTGAACCTCGCGGTCGTCGTACGCAACCCGGTCAGCGGGCACAACCACTTCGCGCGGGTCAAGGTGCCGCCGCTGCTCAACCGTTTCCTCGAAGCCTCGCCCGGGCGCTACGTGCCCATCGAGGACGTGATCGCGGCGCCCGCGCACCTCAAGGAGCTGTTCCCCGGCATGGAGGTGCGCGCGCACCACATGTTCCGCGTGACCAGGAACGAGGACCTGGAGGTCGAGGAGGACGACGCCGAGAACCTGCTGCAGGCCCTGGAGAAGGAGCTGATGCGGCGGCGCTTCGGGCCTCCGGTGCGCCTCGAGGTCGAGGAGTCCATCGACCGGTACGTCCTCGATCTGCTGATCCGGGAGCTGAAGATCTCCGAGGCGGAGGTCTATCCGCTGCCCGGGCCGCTGGACCTCACCGGCCTCTTCAACGTCTCTTCGCTCGACCGGCCCGAGCTGAAGTACCAGAAGTTCGTGGCCGGTACGCACCGGGACCTCGCCGAGGTCGAGTCCGCCTCCGCGCCGGACATCTTCGCCGCGCTGCGCGAGCGCGATGTGCTGCTGCACCACCCCTACGACTCGTTCTCCACCTCCGTACAGGCCTTCCTGGAGCAGGCCGCCGCCGACCCGGACGTGCTCGCGATCAAGCAGACGCTGTACCGGACCTCGGGCGACTCGCCGATAGTGGACGCCTTGATCGACGCCGCCGAGTCCGGCAAGCAGGTCCTCGTCCTCGTCGAGATCAAGGCGCGCTTCGACGAGCAGGCCAACATCAAGTGGGCGCGCAAGCTGGAGGAGTCCGGCTGCCATGTCGTCTACGGGCTCGTGGGCCTCAAGACGCACTGCAAGCTGTCGCTCGTCGTCCGCCAGGAGGGCGAGACCCTGCGGCGCTACTCGCACGTCGGGACGGGGAACTACCACCCCAAGACGGCCCGGCTGTACGAGGACCTGGGCCTGCTCACCGCCGATTCGCAGGTGGGGGCGGACCTGTCCGACCTCTTCAACCGGCTCTCCGGCTATTCGCGCCGCGAGACCTACCGGCGCCTGCTCGTCGCCCCCAAATCGCTGCGCGACGGGCTGATCTCGCGGATCAACGACGAGGTCAGGCACCACCGGGCCGGGCGGCCCGCGTACGTCCGGATCAAGGTGAACTCGATCGTCGACGAGGCGCTGATCGACGCGCTGTACCGGGCCTCGCAGGCGGGTGTGCCCGTCGATGTGTGGGTGCGGGGGATCTGCGCGATCCGGCCCGGCGTCGAGGGGCTCTCGGAGAACATCCGGGTCCGTTCCGTGCTCGGCCGCTTCCTCGAACACTCCCGGATCTTCGCCTTCGGCAACGGCGGCGAACCCGAGGTGTGGATCGGCAGCGCCGACATGATGCACCGCAACCTCGACCGCCGTATCGAGGCACTCGTCCGGGTCGTCGACCCGGCCCACCGGGCAGCACTCAACCGGCTCCTGGAGACCGGGATGTCCGACACCACCTCGTCCTGGCACCTGGGCCCCGACGGCGACTGGACCCGGCAGGCCACGGACCCCGAAGGACAGCCCCTGCGCAATGTGCAGGAGATGCTCATCGACGCGCGGAGGCGCCGGCGTGGCTCAGCGAAACCCTGAGAATTCCCCTGCGGCGAGGATCGGGTGGACCGCGCCGCCCGAGCGGGCGGCCGGCGGCTCCGTCGGCACCCGCGGCCTGTCGGCTGCGGGGGGCAGGGCGTCCGGCGTGGGCTCGCCCGGCCTCCGGACGCCCCCTCCCGGCGGCGGCACCGACGAACTCGTCCGGTACCTGCAGGCCCAGGCCACCGAGTTCCTGCGCGCCCTGCGGCGCCACCGGGAGAGCGGGGTCGAGGACGCCGCCGAGCCCGCGCTCGCGCTGCGGCGTTCCGCGCGGCGGATCAGCGGCTGCCTGCACACCTTCCGGCCGCTGCTCGACGCCGGCTGGTCGGACGGGCTGCGCAGCGAACTCGCCTGGCTCTCCGGCACCCTGGCCCACGAACACGCCTACGCCAAGCGCCTCACCCGCCTGCTCACCGCCCTGCAACGCCTCGCGGGCAGCACCGGGCCCATCCCCGCCCAGGCCACCACCGGCGGCCGCGTCACCGTCGGCGCGGCGAAGGCGGGCGCGCTGCTCGACCGCCGGCTCACCCTGGCCCGCACCCGCGCCCACTCCACGGCCCTGCAGGCCCTCGGTTCGGCCCGTTTCCACGCCGTGGCGGATTCGGTGGCCGTCCTGGCCGGCGATGTTCCGCTGCGCCGGGACGCGGCCGCCCACCCGCTGGCCCCGTTCGCGGCCGATGTCGAGGCCCGCCTCACCGAGGCGGTGACCGCGCTTCCGCTCGTACGGGCCGGTCATCCGTACAACGCGGAGGCGCTCGTGCACGGGCTTGCCGCCGACGACGGGGCACCCGAGTCCCAGGACACCCCCTGGCACCAGGTCCGCCTCCTGCTCCGCCTGCACCGCTACGCCCGCGAGACCCTGCGCGTACGCGATGTGGAGGACCGGCTGCTCGACGCGAGCCGCACCCTCGACCGCCACCGCGACGCCGCCGAGGCGGCCGCGGCCGCCGCCGACGCGGCCCGCACCCCCCGTATCGCCCCGTCCACGGCCTACGCGCTCGGCGTCCTGCACGCGGACCAGCGCCACGAGGTCGAGGCGGCACGTTTCGCCTTCAAGGGCGCCTGGCAGCGGACGGCCTCGGGGCCGCCGGTGAGTACCCCGTGAACGCGGTGAGCACCCCGTGAACGGCGGCCCGGTCCGCGCGGCGGGCTGCGTGCTGTGGCGGATCTCGCCGGTGCACGACACGCTGGAGATCTGCCTCGTGCACCGGCCCAAGTACGACGACTGGTCGCTGCCGAAAGGAAAGCTGAAGCGCGGCGAGGGCGCGCTCGCCGGTGCGCTGCGCGAGGTCGCGGAGGAAACCGGCCACAGCTGCGCGCCCGGCCCGCGGCTGTCCACCGTCGGCTACCTCGCCGGCGGACGGCCGAAAACCGTCGACTACTGGGCCGCCGAGGCGACCGGCGGCCGCTTCACGCCGAACGACGAGGTCGACCGCCTCCTGTGGCTCTCCCCCGCCGCGGCCCGCACCCGCGTCACCCAGCCCCGCGACCGGGAGCTGATCGACGAGGCCGTCGCCCTCCTGGGCACCCACCGCTGAGGCTCCCGTTCCGCGGCCCGCATCCCCCACTCCGTAACCGTCCCGTGACCTAACCACACGGACCGCGTAGGTTCACCTCCCGTTCACTCTCGGCCATGGGCCACTTCACCTGTCCTGCCTAATTTCGGCATTACGCGGTGCGTGTCGCTGGAATCGGCAGCAGGCGCCCCGCCGAGATGACCGAGATGACCTCATCGCACGCCGCTGCAAACAGACGGCGGCTCCTGGAAGGAACTCCCGAAAGTGAAGCTTCAGCGCATGAACCGGCGGGCCCTCACCCTCGGTGCTCTCGCCGTCTCCGGCGCCCTGGCCCTCACGGCGTGCGGCTCCGACGACACGAGCGGCGGCGGCAACGGCGGCGGCGACACGAACACCGCCGCCGCGCCGTCCGACATCAAGTGCGACGACGCCAAGGGCCAGCTCCTGGCCGCCGGCTCCTCCGCGCAGGCCAACGCGGTCCAGACCTGGATCAAGGCGTACAGCGCGGCCTGCAAGGACGTCCAGGTCAACTACAAGCCCACCGGCTCGGGCGCGGGCATCACCTCGTTCCTGCAGGGCCAGACCGCGTTCGCCGGTTCGGACTCCGCCCTCGACGCCGAGGAGATCGCCGAGTCCGCGAAGGTCTGCAAGGACAGCCAGGCCATCGACCTGCCCATGGTCGGCGGCCCGATCGCGGTCGCGTACAACCTGGAGGGTGTCGACAGCCTGGTCCTGGACGCCAAGACCCTGGCCGACATCTTCAACAACAAGATCACCAACTGGAACGACGAGGCGATCAAGAAGCTCAACCCGGAAGCCGAGCTGCCCGACCTCAAGATCCAGGCCTTCCACCGCTCCGACGAGTCCGGCACCACGGACAACCTGACCAAGTACCTGAAGGCCGCCGCGCCCGACAACTGGCCGCACGAGACGGGCAAGGCCTGGCAGCCGAAGGGCGGCCAGGCGGCCCCCGGCTCCTCCGGTGTGGCCCAGCAGGTCAAGCAGACCAACGGCGCCATCTCCTACATGGAGCTGAGCTACGCCAAGGACGGCGTCAAGACCGTGGCGATCGACACGGGCGCCTCCGCCCCGGTCGAGGCCAGCACCGACAACGCCTCCAAGGCGATCGCCGACGCCAAGGTCGTGGGCAAGGGCAAGGACCTCGCCCTTGAGCTGAACTACTCCACCAAGGCCGAGGGCGCCTACCCGATCACCCTCGTCACCTACGAGATCGTCTGCGAGAAGGGCAACAAGGCCGAGACCCTGGCCGCCACCAAGTCCTTCCTCGGCTACATCGCCTCCGAGGAGGGCCAGGCCACGCTGAAGGACCAGGGCTACGCCCCGATCCCGGCCGAGATCGGCGCCAAGGTCCGCGAGACCATCGCCGCCCTGAGCTGAGCCCAGCCGAACCCCGGCCCGTACGAGCCGGCCCGCACGCCCTGACGCGCACGGCTTCGACCCGTACGACCTGACGCAAAGCCGAGTGCGGCCCGGCGGTCGCAGCACACGCACCACACGCGCAGCGCCAGCGCACGCAGCACACGCAGCGCACGCAGCAGCGACCGCCGGCCGTCACCGTCCGGTGCACCGCCGCCAGGAGCAGCCCCCGCGGGCCGCTCCGCAGACCGGAGAACCTCATGGACATAACACCTTCCACCACCGCACCGCCCCCACCACAGGACGCCCGCCCGACACCGCCCGCCGCGCACAAGGCGGACGGCAAGCGCCGCTCCACCCGCCCCGGTGACCGGATCTTCCTCGGTCTCTCCCGCGGCTCCGGCATCCTGCTCCTGGCGATCATGGCCGCGATCGCGGCCTTCCTGGCGTACCGCGCCTCGATCGTGCTCGCCGACAACGAGGGCAACTTCCTCACCACGTTCGAATGGGACGCGAACGCCAACCCGCCGGTCTTCGGTATCGCGGTCCTCGCCTTCGGCACGATCGTCTCGTCGGTCATCGCCATGCTGATCGCCGTCCCGATCGCCGTCGGCATCGCACTCTTCATCACGCACTACGCACCGCGCAGGCTGAGCGGTCCGATCGCCTACGTGATCGACCTGCTCGCCGCGGTGCCCTCCATCGTCTACGGCCTGTGGGGCGCCCTCTTCCTGGTGCCGCACCTGACCGGCGTGTTCAGCTGGCTCGACGACTACTTCGGCTGGACCGGCATCTTCGAGTGGAACGACGGCGCCCCGCGCTCGCTGCTCACCGTCGGCATCCTGCTCGCGATCATGATCCTGCCGATCATCACCAACGTCAGCCGTGAGGTCTTCCGGCAGGCACCCCAGATGCACCAGGAGGCGGCGCTCGCGCTCGGCGCGACCCGCTGGGAGGTCATCCGGATGTCGGTGCTGCCCTTCGGCCGCTCCGGCATCATCTCCGCCTCGATGCTGGGCCTGGGCCGCGCGCTCGGCGAGACGATGGCCGTCGCGACCGTGCTCTCCCCGAGCTTCCTCATCAACGCCAGCCTGCTCGACCCGGGCGGCGGCACCTTCGCCCAGAACATCGCCAGCAAGTTCAACGAGGCGACCGCACAGGGCCGTGACGCGCTGATCGCCTCCGGTCTCGTGCTCTTCGTCATCACCCTGGTGGTCAACGGCGCGGCCCGCGCGATCATCGCCCGCCGCAAGGAGTACTCGGGGGCCAACGCATGAGCCACGCAGTCGACACGAAGCCCCGGCCCGCCGCCCCCGCCGAGCTGCGCGGAGCGCGCCTGCCCAAGTGGGCCCCGTACGTCATCGCCGCCGGATCGCTCGCCGCGGGCTGCGGCATCGGCCTCGTGGGCGGCCTGGAGAGCCGGGTCCAGTGGGGTCTGATCTCCGCGCTGCTGTTCGTCCTGGTGACCTACCTCCTGGCCACGAAGGTCGAGGGCCGGCGCCAGGCCAAGGACCGCATCGCCACCAGCATCGTCTGGGTCGCGTTCCTGCTCGCGGTCATCCCGCTGGTCTCCCTGATCTGGGAGACGGTGGTGCGCGGCATCAAGGTCTTCGACGCCTACTTCCTGACCACCTCGATGGGCTACCTCGCCGACACCGACGTCGGCGGCGGCATCTACCACGCCCTGATCGGCACCCTGGAACAGGTCGGCCTCGCCACCCTGATCGCCGTCCCGATCGGTCTGCTCACCGCCGTCTACCTGGTCGAATACGGACGCGGCAAGCTCGCCAAGGCCGTCACGTTCTTCGTGGACGTCATGACCGGTATCCCGTCGATCGTCGCCGGTCTGTTCATCCTCAGCTTCTGGATCCTGATCCTCGACATGGGCTACTCCGGCTTCGCCGGCGCGATGGCGCTCGCGATCCTGATGATGCCGGTCGTCGTCCGCTCCACCGAGGAGATGCTCAAGCTCGTCCCCAACGAGCTGCGCGAGGCCTCGCTCGCCCTCGGCGTGCCGAAGTGGCGCACGATCCTCAAGGTGGTGCTCCCGACCTCGATCGGCGGCATCACGACCGGTGTGATGCTGGCCGTGGCACGTATCGCCGGTGAGACGGCGCCCGTGCTGCTGCTGGTCTGGGGCAACCCGCTCATCAACACCAACCCGTTCGAGGGGCCGCAGGCCTCGCTGCCGCTGTACATCTACCAGCAGTACGCGAACAGCGCCGGCTCCCCCGCGGCCTACGACCGGGCCTGGGCGGCGGCGCTCACCCTGATCCTCCTGATCATGATCCTCAACCTGGTGGCCCGCGGCATCGCCCGCTGGAAGGCCCCCAAGACGGGCCGCTGAAGCGGCCATTTCAGCGACCCTCCTCGCAAGATCTTCCGAAAGAAGCAGTGATCCCCATGGCCAAGCGAATCGACGTCGGCGGCCTGACCGCCTACTACGGCTCCCACAAGGCGATCGAAGACATCTCCATGACGGTCGAGCCGCGCTCGGTGACGGCCTTCATCGGCCCCTCCGGCTGCGGCAAGTCGACCTTCCTGCGCACCCTGAACCGGATGCACGAGGTCACCCCCGGCGGCCGCGTCGAGGGCAAGGTCCTCCTCGACGGCGAGGACCTGTACGACTCCGGCGTGGACCCGGTGAACGTGCGCCGCACCATCGGCATGGTCTTCCAGCGCCCGAACCCCTTCCCCACCATGTCGATCTTCGACAACGTGGCCGCCGGCCTGAAGCTCAACGGCAACTACCGCAAGTCCGAGCTCGCCGAGATCGTCGAGAAGTCGCTGCGCGGCGCGAACCTCTGGAACGAGGTCAAGGACCGGCTGAACAAGCCCGGCTCCGGCCTCTCCGGCGGCCAGCAGCAGCGCCTCTGCATCGCGCGGGCCATCGCGGTCGAACCGCAGGTCCTGCTCATGGACGAGCCCTGCTCGGCTCTGGACCCCATCTCCACCCTCGCGATCGAGGACCTGATCGGCGAGCTGAAGGAGCGCTTCACGATCGTCATCGTGACGCACAACATGCAGCAGGCGGCCCGCGTCTCCGACCGCACGGCCTTCTTCAACCTGGCGGCCGTCGGCCAGCCCGGCCGCCTCATCGAGATCGACGAGACGGAGCGCATCTTCTCCAACCCGTCGGTCCAGGCCACCGAGGACTACATCTCGGGCCGCTTCGGCTGAGCCCGCCGCGCGGATCCGCCCCGGATCCGCCCCCGGATCTGCTGCGCGGTGCTGCATGGCGGTGCCACCGCACAGCACGGACCCGCCCCCGGTTCTCCGGGGGCGGGTCCTTTTCACAGTGCAGCCCGACCCAGCCCGTCCGGCGTTTGAGGACGAGCGTGTTCAGCGCGGCAGGGGGTCCGGGGCGGAGCCCCAGGTTTCGGGAAGGGGCGGGGCGGGGGGGGGGAGAGCACGCCGCAGGCGCTACTGCGAGCACCCCCACGCCCCTACACGAACGCCAGGTTCACGACCCAGAAGCTCAGCGCGGCGACCGCCGCCGCCGCCGGCATGGTGATGAACCAGCCGAGGACGATGTTCTTGGCGACACCCCAGCGCACCGCGTTGACCCGCTTCGTGGCCCCCACACCCATGATCGCCGAGGTGATGGTGTGTGTCGTGGAGATCGGCGCACCGTAGATCATCCCGGCCGTGAACATGATGCCCGCGCCCGTGGTCTCCGCAGCGAAGCCCTGCGGCGGATCCAGCTCGATGATCTTCCGGCCGAGCGTCCGCATGATCCGCCAGCCACCCGCGTACGTACCGAGCGAGAGCATCACCGCACAGGCGATCTTCACCCATACGGGGATCGGGTCGCCGGGCGCCTCGACGTCGGCGATGACAAGGGCCATCACCACGATGCCCATGGTCTTCTGCGCGTCCTGCAGGCCGTGCCCGAGCGCCATACCGGCCGCGGACACCGTCTGGGCGATACGGAAGCCCCGCTTGGCCTTGTGCGGATTGGCCTTCCGGAAGATCCACATGATCGCGACCATCACCAGATAGCCGACGATGAGACCGACGACCGGCGACAGGAACATCGGGATGACGATCTTCTTGAAGATCCCGGACCAGATGACCCCGATCCCGCCCGCGAGCGCCGCCCCCACGAGACCGCCGAACAGGGCGTGCGAGGACGAGGAGGGCAGCCCGAAGTACCAGGTGATGAGGTTCCAGACGATCGCGCCGACCAGGCCGGCGAACAGGATCCACATTCCCCGGTTGCCGTGCGGGGTCTCGATGATCCCCTCGCTCACGGTCTTGGCGATCCCGTTGCCCAGGAAGGCGCCCAGGAGGTTCATCACGGCGGCCATCGCGAGCGCCGCACGCGGCGTCAGGGCACGCGTGGAGACGGATGTGGCGATGGCGTTCGCGGAGTCGTGAAAGCCGTTCGTATAGGTGAAGAAGAGGGCGACACCGATGGTGACGACCAGTGCGAAGGTGTCCACGAAGCCTCAGGACTCCTTGACCGCGATGGTCTCCACGGTGTTGGCGACGTGCTCGAACGCGTCGGCCGCCTCCTCCAGCACATCCACGATCTGCTTGAGCTTCAGCACCTCGATGGCGTCGTACTTGCCGTTGAAGAGGTGCGCGAGCAGCTTGCGGTGGATCTGGTCGGCCTGGTTCTCGAGGCGGTTGACCTCGATCCAGTACTCCGTGAGGTTCTCCATGGTCCGCAGGTGCGGCATGGCCTCGGCGGTCAGCTCGGCGGCGCGCGCGAGCACCTCGATCTGCTGCTCGACGCCCTTGGGCAGCTCTTCGATGTTGTAGAGGACGACGAGGTCGACGGCCTCTTCCATGAAGTCCATGATGTCGTCGAGGCTGGAGGCGAGGTTGTAGATGTCCTCGCGGTCGAAGGGCGTGATGAACGAGGAGTTCAGCTGGTGGAAGATCGCGTGTGTGGCGTCGTCTCCCGCGTGTTCCGCGGCCCGCATACGCTCTGCGATCTCGCCCCGGGCGGAGGAATCCGCCCCGAGCAGTTCCATGAGGAGCTTCGAGCCTGTGACGATGTTGTCCGCGGACGCGGCGAACATGTCGTAGAAGCTCGTCTCCCTGGGGGTCAGACGAAAGCGCACGTGGGGTCCTCGGGGTGCTTCGGATTCGGTGAGGCTGATGCTAAGCGCATCAACCGGCCACGGCTAACCGGCCGCCACCCAGTGTCGCCCATCGGGGAGCCCACCGTCGGGCGGGGGGCGGGATGAGAGGTCTGGGCCGTCTGGCCGAATTGCGCAAGTCGGGTACCATATACCCACCAGGGGTATCCCGGAGGAGTTCGGGTACGCGACGAGGAGGACGACGGGATGACGACGACCGAGGCCACCGGGGCGACCGCGGCCACCGAGACCGACACCGCCGCCGCACCTGAGCCCGCACCCGCGGTGACGGACCACGATCGCGGGATCCACGGCTACCACCACCAGAAGGGCGAACACCTCAAGCGCCTGCGCCGGATCGAGGGACAGATCCGCGGCCTACAGCGCCTGGTCGAGGAGGACGTCTACTGCATCGACATACTCACCCAGGTCTCGGCCTCCACGAAGGCGCTCCAGTCCTTCGCCCTGCAGCTCCTGGAGGAGCACCTGCGCCACTGCGTGGCCGACGCCGCCGTCAAGGGCGGCGAGGAGATCGACGCGAAGGTCGAAGAGGCGACGAAGGCCATCGCCCGTCTGCTGCGCACATAGGGTCGAGGCCGGCCCAGCCGTGGCCTAGCCGTCCACCTCGACGTCCCCGATTCCCTCGATCTCACCGAAGAGCACCTCGTCGATACGGGCCGCACTGAGCCGCTCCCCGTCGGCGGCCGAGGCCGCGATGATGAGGTCGCCGCACAGCTCGATCTCGGCGAGGGCGACGTGGTCCTGGACCGCTCCCCGGCTCCGGGCCGCCGCCACGTACATCACCTCTCCTCCCGAATCCCGCGTCCGAATCCCGAGTCCGAATCCCCCATGGGCCGACTTCCCAGGGTGTCGACTTCCCAAGGTGTCGACTTCCCAAGGTGTCGACTTCCAAGAGTAGGGATCCGTCTACGCACCGCGCATGGCACCAAAGGACCATTTCGACAGGTGCCGATGGGGCGCGGCGGAGGGACCTTCGGGCCTCGGGCGCGGCCGGGAGCGCCGTCGGCGCGACGGGTGCTCAGCCCTGGGCGATCTTCCCGGCGTAGATGTCCTCCTCGGCGGGCAGCTTCGCCGCCGCCTTCGTGCCGAAGGCGTCAAGCCAGGTCGTCGACATCACCGCCACCGGATCCGTCACCGGTGCGGCCTTCCCGCCCGGGTTGCCGCCGCCCGGCTGCGCGTTGACGAAGCTGAACTCGTGGCGGATCTTGCGCAGCCGCCCCTTGTCGTCCAGAAACGCGTCGAACGGCACGGTGTCCTTGCTGAACCCTTTCGCCGCGGCCCTGAGCACGGCCTTGGTCGCCTTCGGCGCCAGTTCCGCCGCGCGCGCCAGATCGACGACGCCGCGGAAGTGCCGTACGGCCGCGCCGTCCACCTCCGCCGGGCCCACGTACTCCACCGACCGCGAGCCGCGCAGCAGTTCGGCGGCGGTGAGCGGATCGGTCGCACCGCCGGTGACGAGATTGCCGTCCGCGAGCGAGGCCGTATCGATGCGCACCCACTTGTCGGCGGGCACGCCCGCGCCGCGGTTCTTCATGTAGAGCGCGCCGGGCGCCAGCATCTCGGTGATCGGGCCCTGCTGCTCGGCGCCGGACGGGTCCTCGGGCAGCTGCACCTCCAGCCGTCCGACCCGGCGCACGAAGTCGTACGTGCCGGAGCCGCGGATCGTGACGCGCGTACCACCCGAGGCCATCTCCATCGAGGTGCGCGCCCGCGCGGTGCGGGCCTCGACCAGCTCGTCGGCCGCCTGGCGCAGGATGTCGTGCGGATCGCCGCCCGCGTCGTCGGCGGCCGCGCCGCCCGCCGGGGAACAGCCCATCGTGGCCAGAACCAGCGAGGCGAGTCCCACCCCCACCGGAGCGGCGAGGAGACGCCGGCTCCTGTCGCCGTCAGGAGGCGTCCTCCTGGTCTCCTCGAACTGCTGCACCACCATCGCCTGCCTACCCCCAACACTGGCCGTCCGTACGCGGGCCCCCTCAGCCCGCTCCAGGAGCAGGCTCTTGCGATCCGCTTAACGACCGGGTACGGCACCCGTCACGGTGCCGGGCACGGGCGGTGGCCGGTTACGGTTGAAAGGTGCAGCAAACGCCCCCACCCCCAGGCGATTCCGAGCCCGCCGCGGTGCATGACACCACGACGGTCGAGCAGGGCAAGTTCTGCGTCGCGCGCTGCACCTGCGGGTGGCGCGGCCCGGCCCGCAGAGCCCGCTCCAAGGCACGCTCGGACGCGACGGAACACACGCAGGACTGAGCCCCCGGACACACGCAGGACTGAGCCCCCGGCCCAGAACTGCACCCCCAGCGTCCTCTGTACGGCTGCATCCGACCCCATACGGCTGTATCCGCCCCCGCACGGCTGTGTCCGACCCTCGTACGGCCCACGCCGACACGCCCTCGGCTGGCCCATTCCCCGGGCCCGGGGTGCCCTTGATGGACCGGTCATCACCGTGATGGACCGGTCATCACCGCCACACGAGGGCAGGTCCACCATGGAGAGCACCAAGCGGTCCCGTACCCGAATAGCGCCTCTCGGCTCCGTAGCCGCCGCCGCGATGCTGCTCGCGGCCGGTGCGAGTCCCGCGGCCGCGGCCTCCGGCACGGGCGAGCTCGCCGCCGCCCACCCGGAGGCCGGCCCCCTCACCCTCGCCTCCGCCGCGGTGGCCGCCGTGGCCGGCGGGTACGGTCTGCGCCTGATGCGCAGGCGGCAGGCGGAAGCAGCAGAAGCGCCGGCCACGGACTCCGCCGTCGCTTCGGGTACCGACAGCAGCCCGCTCGCACCCCAGCAGGCCGCTCCCGAGAAGGAGTTGGCGGCCGAGCACGTCAACTCTGCGGGCTAGCGCTGGACTCCACGGACTCCACGGACTCCACGGACACCGCCCGCCACCCGGTCGTCCCCGGGTCGACCGCACACCACCCACCCGCAGCGCTCGCGGCGGTGCCACTCACGCCGCCAGATCACTGCGCCTCGACGGCCTCACACCGCCCCCCTCACCCACCGCACTCGCACCGGCCGCATTACCCGCCTCGGCCGCCTGGTCCGCCTCGGCCGCCTCCTGCACCTTGTCCGCCTTGTCCGCCCCGACCGCTTCCTCCGTCACCCGCGGCTCCGGCAGATCCCCGGCGCCGCGGGCGTGCGGGGAACCTCCGGCCCGTACGAGAAAGGCGGCGCGCGAACGGCCGATCGTCCGCACCAGGGGCGTGAGCAGCGCCATCGCAAGCGGGGCGAGCAGCAGCGTCGTCGCGGTGCCGAGCGCGAAGCCGCCCACCACGTCCGAGGGATAGTGCACGCCCATGAAGACGCGGCAGAAGCCTTCGACGAGCGCGAACCCGATCCCGATGAGCCCGAACCTGCGGTTCGCCACGAAGATCCCGACGCCGAGCGCCATCGCGAGCGTGGCGTGGTCGCTGACGAACGAGTAGTCGGTCTTGCCGTCCACGAGCACTTCGAGACCGTCGTGGTCGACGAACGGCCGCGGCCGCTCCACCAGGCCCCGGATCGGGATGTTGACCAGGAGGGCGATGCCCGCGGCGACCGGCGCCCAGACGAGACCGGCGACCGCGGCCTCCGGCTCGGGCCGCCGCCGCAGCGAGGCCCAGCACCACAGGAGAAGCACGGCGAACGCGAGGATGAGCCCGTACTCACCGATGGAGCCGATCGCACGGTCGAGCCACTCGGGGGTGGACCGGGTGAGCCCGTTGATGTCGTGGAGTAGATCCAGATCGGGGTTCGACGCGCCGTCGATCGCGCTCTCCACTGCGGCGGACGCGCCTTGTTCGGCGCTCTCCACTCCAGCCATGGTGCCGAGGCCCCTTGTCTCCTCAGGGGCGCACCGTGGCGCGCCCAATGCCGTAACCCCCGTGCTTCAGCTGGTCAGTGCGTCTGCTGTGTGGTGTCAGGGATCAGTGTTGCGGTCGGTCGACACAAGAACGTTCACTTCCCGGGATTCCGTTCCACTCTCCACTGAAAGATCACCCGGACGTTATCCAAGAGTGACGCATCACCGCAGATCAGAACCTTGGCCGAACGGAGAGTTTCGGCCAGATCAGGCGCTCCCGGCGGCCTGCGTCATGTCTTCGCGCGCCTTTTCCAGGGCCTGTGCCCCGTCCTGGGTGACCCGGGTCGCGCCGAAGTAGTCGGGGGTGTCGATCGGCGCGAAACGGATCACCGCTCCGGGCCTGGGCGCATCGATCATGTACCCGCCGCCGACATAGATTCCGACGTGTCTGATCGCCCGCGAATTGGTCAGATCATCGGAGAAGAACACCAGGTCACCGGGGAGGAGTTCACTCCGTTTCGGATGCGGCCCCGCGTTGTACTGGTCGTTGGCGACCCGCGGCAGCGTCACTCCGACCGTTTCGTACGCGGCCTTCGTGAGCCCCGAGCAGTCGAAGCGCCCGCCGTCCTCCGCCGTCCCGTCACCGCCCCACAGATACTCCGTGCCGAGCTGCTCCTGCGCGAACGAGATCGCTCCGGCCGCCTGCCGGGAGGGGCTGACTCGGCCAATCGGTCGCGCGAAACTCTTCTCCAGGGTCGTGATGGTCTTCACATAGTTCTGCGTCTCGCGATACGGGGGTACACCGCCGTACTTGATGACCGCGTACGCCCCCGCGTTGTACGCCGCCAGCATGTTGTGCGTGGGATCGCCCGGCGCGTCCTTCACGTACTGCGCGAGCTTGCAGTCGTACGAGGCGGCGGAGGGAATCGCGTCGGCGGGATCCCAGACATCCCGTCTGCCGTCCCCATTGGCGTCGAGCCCGTGGGTGGCCCAGGTGCCGGGGATGAACTGCGCTATGCCCTGCGCCTCGGCCGGGCTCTGCGCCTTCGGATTCCAGCCGCTCTCCTGGTACAACTGCGCGGCGAGCAGCGCCGGATTGATGGCCGGGCAGAGATTCCCCCACTCCTGCACGAGTCCCTGGTACGCGGCCGGCACCGCGCCCTTCGCGAGTCCCACGGCCCCCTTGCTCACACCGCTCGCGATATTGCCCGCGGCCACGAAGGTGCCCACGACGAGCAGCAGCACGAAGCCGAGCCCGCCGCTCACACAAGCGGCCGCGACCAGCCAGGCCTTGCGCATCGCCCACCGCCCTTCAGACCTTCAGACCTTCTGACCTACAGACCTTCAGAAGCCGCTGCTTCTCACGCGCCGGAAGTCCGCCGCGGGCACAAGTGTATGAGCGGGCGGACGTCCGTACCGGGACCTGTGGACAACTCATGTTGCGGCCCTGTGGAAAACCATCGGGTTCCAGCCAACACCCCTGCTCAGGGGCCCGTTTCTCCCTTCGCAACCGGCTCCCGGGGCATCAGGCCCTCCGGCACCAATGCCCCTCGCTCCACCAGCCGCGCCACCTCCGGCAGCGCGGCAAGTACGAGGCGGCTGCGGTCCGTGCCCTCGGCCTCGGCGAGCCGGGTGAGGTGTTCACCGAGGGTCTGCTCGTCACGGCCGCTCGCCCCGAGCAGGGCGACGGCGAGCGGAGTGGTGCGGTCGTTCCAGTTCAGCCCGTCCGCCGGGGTCCACAGCAGCTGCTGCTTAAGCTGCCAGCCACGGGCGGCCGAGGCCGCGTCGCCCTCCGGCCGCAGCGCGGCCTCCTGCCACAGCCGCACCCCGACACCCGGCCGGAAACGCGAGGCCAGCGGATCGTGATCCCGCAGCCAGTCCTGCCGTGCGAACCAGTCGGCTACCTGAGCCCCGGTCAGCTCGGCGGCCTCCGGCGACAGTTCCTCGGTCCGTACGACGGGATCGCGCCGGTCGGTCCGCCGCAGCACCACCGTGCCCGTACCCACCCCGGTGATCTTCCGCTCGTCGAACCAGCGCAGCCACGTCTCCCGCTGCCCCAGGTGCTCCTCACCGCCGCTCTGCTCCAGCCAGTGGTCCACGTACGCCCGCGGATCCGACGTACCACGCTGCACGATCCAGGCATCCAGGCCACCACCCGCGGGAATCCACCGCGCGACCCGCTCACGCCAGTCCTCACCCGCGACATGCGCCCAGTTCGCCCGGAACTGCAGATGGCCGCCCTCGGTCAGCAGCTCGGGGGCGGCGGCGACGAGTTCGGCGCACAAGCCGTCGCCGGACCGCCCCGAGTCCCGGTAGAGACAGTGCACGGTGCCGGGCCCCACGGCATACGGCGGATTGGACACAACAAGATCGAACCGTCTCCCCGCCACAGGCTGCGTCATGTCCCCCTCCAACACCTCCCACTCCAGCCCGTTCAACGCGGCCGTGGTGGCCGCGAAGCGTGCCGCGCGCTGCGAGAGATCCGTGGCGACGACGGACTCGGCCCGATCCGACAGATGCAGCGCCTGCACCCCGCACCCGGTGCCGAGGTCGAGCGCGCTCCCGACCCGGTGGCCGAGCATCGCCCGCCGCAACAGGGTCGCGGTCGGCCCGATCGGCAGTACGCGGTCGGCGCGCCGGTCCTGCGCGTCGGGCCGCAGAAACAGCGGGAAGTCGGAGACCACCCACCACTTCTCGTACGGATGCAGGTAGACGGCGGCCCGCACCACACCCTCGCCCGCGGGCTCGAGCAGAGGCACGAAGGCCTCCTCGACATGGGCGATCGGAACGCTGTGCCCGCACATGAACATCCGGATGAGCACACCCAGCGGATCGTCCGCACCGAGCAGCCGCAACGCGGGCTCCGGGTCGTACCGGTTGAGGGCCTGGGCGGCTTCGAGGCCGATCCGCGTGACGATCCCGTCCCGCGTGTAGCCGTACAGCAGGAGTGCGTCGCGCAGCGCCGCGGTGGCCTGAGGCGTGAGCAGTGGCTCTGTGCTGGTCGTCATATGAGGGTATTCGGCGCCCCGCCGGACAGCCTTGACCCCCGGCCCGCACGGTTACCGCCATTGGGCGAACGGACTGAATTGACCTTGCCGCCCGGCGAGTTGACCGCCGAACACCCGATTCACCCTGCTATGGACACCCCATGACCCCCGACACGGCCCCCAGTACGAGCCCCGGCATCAACCGAAGCGCGAGCTCCGGCCCGATCCCCTCCTTCACCCCCGTCCCCCACCCGCGCCGCCTGGGCGCGAGCCTCGCCGGCGGCCTGATCTGCGTAGGCACCACCCTCACGCTGACGACCATCCCCATCCCACCCCACGAGATCATCGCCCCATCCCAGAACTCCACCCCGGCAGACACCACAACCACCCCACACCCCGCCGCGGAGCCGCACACGGGTTTCGGGCCGCTCGGGGCGACGCTGTAGTCCTGGCCGCCCGTTATCCACGGACTGTGGACAGCAAGGGCGCATGCAGGAACGTCACTCCCTCACCCGTTCGACTGATAGGCCCCCAGATGCCCGGCAGAAGCCCTCGCCGCTGACGAATCTCTGTGCCATGTCAAGCAAGAACGAGAGCAAGAGCCAGACGAAGCTGCCTGCACAGGCGGGCGCGCTGCCCTCCTGGTACGGGGACCTGCTGAGCGACATCAAGCAGGCCGTCGACAGCGCCCGGTTGCGCGCACAGCGGGCGGTGAACACCGAGCTGGTGCAGATGTACTGGGAGATCGGGCGGCTCATCCTGGAGCGGCAACAGGCGGAGGGCTGGGGCACCAAGGTCGTTGAGCGTCTCGCGGCGGACCTCCGGACCACCTTCCCCAACCAGCGCGGCTTCTCCCGCCGAAACCTGATGTACATGCAACAGATGGCCCGCACCTGGCCGGAGCCAATTGTGCAACAGCCTGTTGCACAATTGCCCTGGGGCCACATCACCATCCTCATGAGCCGCCTCAAAACAGACGCCGAGCGCGCCTTCTACGCCACCGAAGCCGTCCGCGAGGGCTGGTCCAGGGACCGCTTGCAGAGCTGCATCGCTGAGGAACTGTTCCTCAGGAAAGGTGCCGCGTCCTCCAACTTCCACGCAACGCTCCCCGAGGGAGCCGAGACGGTCGAGGACATCACCAAGGACCCCTACCGCCTCGACTTCCTCACCCTCGACGAGCTGCACAGCGAGCGTGAGCTCGAGGACGCCCTTGTCGCGCAGATGATCCGCTTCCTCACCGAACTCGGAGTCGGCTTCGCCTTCGTCGGCCGCCAGTACCCACTGGTCCTCGACGACCGCGAGTACCGGATCGACCTGCTCTTCTACCACCTCAAGCTCCGCAGGTACGTGGTGATCGAGCTCAAGACACGGGAGGCACACCCCGAACACTTCGGCATGCTCGCCTTCTACGCGGCGGCGGTCGACGAGCTGGTGCGCGACCCGGAACGGGACGAAGGCACCCTCGGGATCCTCATCTGCAAGCACCACAACAAGGCGGCCTCACGTCTCGCGCTGAGCACGAGCAACCGCCCGATGGCCGTGAGCACGTACTCGGCCGGCTCCCTCACCCCCGAGATGCGCGCCTTGCTGCCCAGCGAGGAGGAACTGAGCCGGGTCGCGGCCTCGGTCCTCGGCGGCGAATCCGCGGACCACGGTGATGTGCAGGACGCTGCGTCCTGACCACGGAGAACCCCACCCACGCGCGTATGCGCACTGCCCAGCCCTGTCACACCCTGCGAACCTCGTACGGGTAGCACCTGAACGCGTACCCCACCCCCACATCCGGCCCCGAGCAACGCTCCGTGTGCACGACCACCGGCCCCACCCCGTCATACGCCCCGGGATCCACCCTGCCTCGACCCGAAGGCCGGAGGCCCCGGTGCGGAGACACGAAAAAGGTAACCAGGGGGAGACAACCAGCTACCGCCTACTGCAGCGGGATCTCGATCCCCCGCTCCTCCGCAGTCCTCGGCCCGAAGATCCGCCGCTCGGCCTCCTCGATCCGGACATCATTGATGCTCGCCTCACGCCGCTCCATGAGCCCAGTCGCGCTGAACTGCCACAGCTCGTTGCCGTAGCTGCGCCACCACTGGCCGCCCGCGTCGTGCCACTCGTACTGGAAGCGGACGGCGATACGGTTCCGGCGGAACGCCCACAGGCTCTTGCGCAGGGCGTAGTCGAGCTCGCGCTCCCACTTGCCCGTCAGGAAACGGACGATCTCCTCCCGCCCCCTCACGAACGTCTCGCGGTTACGCCAGACCGAATCGGGCGTGTAGGCCAGCGCCACGCGCTGCGGATCACGCGTGTTCCACGCATCCTCGGCCGCCTGCACCTTCTGGAGCGCGCTCTCCTCGGTGAACGGCGGGAACGGCGGGCGGGGTTCGCTCATGATTCCTTCTCCCTGGCTTTCTGACGACCCGTTGAGAACGACCGTTCTCAACCGTGCTCGACTACCGTAGGGAACGACCGTTCTCAACGTCAAGGAGTCCGCCCGTGCCCGCCCCCATCAGCGAGGAGCAGAAGTCGCGCGCCCGCACCGCCCTGCTGGACGCCGCCGAAGCGCTCTTCTACGAGCGCGGCATCCAGGCCGTCGGCATGGACGCCATCCGCACCGCCGCGGGCATGCCCCTGAAGCGGATCTACGGGCTCTACGCGACGAAGGAGGACCTGGTCGTCGCGGTGCTGCGACGCCGGGACCACAGGTGGCGGGCAAGCCTGACCGCATACGTGGAGCAGCGCACGGACCCCCGCGAACGGGTGCTGTCGGTCTTCGACTGGCTCGAACGATGGTTCACCGAACCCGGTTTCCGCGGCTGCGCCTGGATCAACGCCTACGGAGAACTGGGCTCCACCTCACCAGGGGTCCTCGCCGAAGTGCGTTCACACAAGCGGGCTTTCCACGAGCGGATCGCGACGTGGGTCGCGGCAGCCTCCGACATACCGCCGGAGCCGGTGTGCCTCCTGGCCGAGGGGGCCATCGTCACCGCGGCCATCACGGGCGACGCACGGGCCGCCCGCGACGGCAAGGCGGCCACCGCGGCCCTCATCGACTGAACGCCGACGGCTCCGCACATCCACACGCCGCGTGCTCGCGCACGCACAGAAAGCAGCCAAAACAACTACCACGAATACTCTCAAAGCATCCCAGAGCGGCAGGATCATCCCTTGCGATCGCAACTCCGCGATCAATAGGCTCTCAGTCGCTACGTATGCGCATGCACATACGTATGCGCATGCGCATACGGGCGTCGATGCCGACCGGACGGGGGTTCCTGGCATGCCATGGGACGAATGGGAGCAGCTCAAGGCCGAAGCTGCCGGACGCCACGAACAGCAGATGCAGCTGAACCAACTCCCCGCAGAGGACCGCGGAGGCGGCGGGACCAGCGGCGGAAGCGGCGGCAAGGACCTCGTCGTACGGGACAACGAACTCGGCCGCCTCGGCAACATGGCCTACGACCTGCGGGAACGCTTCCGCGTCGAAAGCGACCGCGCACGCCCGAGCACCTTCGAAGCCTCGGTCGAACTCCTCAAACGACGGACTCGACACCGGCGCGGCCCTCACCGAGCTGCACGACGCGTGGAACAGCAAGACCCGCACCGTGAAGGAAGCCTGCGCCCACATCTCCAACGGCCTTGACTTCGCACGCTCGCAGCACTCGAAGGACGAGACGGACATCGAGACATCGATCAAGGCGTCGGTCATCTCCAGCTACCTGAAGTAGAAGGGCGGACGTCCCGTGCTCACAGTCCCAGAGCTGACCGAACTCCGCCTGGGCAAGCTGAAGGAGGCCGTCGGCGACTGGGAAACGATGGCGGGCAAGCTGCAGCAGCTGACCCACGGCACATCCCACGGCATCTCCGCCGCCGACCTCGCCCAGCAGGCGAACAGCGCCGACTGGAGCGGGGTCAACGCCACGGTCACCCGGACCTTCATCACCAAGACCACGCGCGAGTTCGAGCACGCGGCGGCCGAGACCAAGACGATCCTCGGGCTGCTGCGCGACATCCACCACGACTTCACCCAGCACAAGTCCGCCCTGAACGCCGTGCTCGACGAGGCCCGAACGCACGGCATCATCGTCCTGCCCGACGGCTCCACCACCTTCTCCGCCCCGCCGGCGGTACGCGACGGCGACGGCGACGGCAAGGACGCGGCCGGGGAGGCGTTGCTGAAGTCCCTCGCCGAGCGGGCCGGCCGGATCCTGCGGGAGGCCACGGAGACGGACCGGATCGCCGCCACCGCACTGCGCGCCATCGCGAAGAACAAGCACGGCTTCGACACCGGCGGCCCCACCGACCTCGAAAAGGCAGACGCCCGGCAGGGCAAGGAACAGGCCGCCTACTGGGCGAAGAAAATCAAGGAAGGCGACGTCGGCGAGTGGACCGACGACGAGCTGAAGCGCTTCAACGCGACACTACGGAACCAGCGCGACAACGAGGCCTTCACCGCCACACTGGCCACCACGCTCGGCGCCGAGGACACACTCCGGTTCTGGCGGGACCTGTCATCACCACGCGGAGCCATGGGCGACGACCGGGCGGCCATGCTCACCCACGTCCAGGACAACCTGTCCATGACCCTGGCCAACGCGACCCACGTGGACAGCGGCGCGATGGACCAGTGGAAGCGCGACGTGATCGCCGCCGGCGATCAGCGTTTCCCCGTCCGCGAAGGCGGCATCGGCGGCCCCTACGGCTACCAGCTCGCCAGCAGCCTCATGACCAAGGGAAAGTACGAGTCGGACTTTCTACAGGACTACGGCACCTCACTCCTCACCTTCGAACGCACCAGGGGCACCGCGGACACCACCGTGCTCGGCGAACCGCAACACCTCTGGGGCGGCCTCCCCTACGGGGGCGACGGCACCGACCCCGTGGCCGGGTTCCTCGACGGCCTGGCCCACAATCCCGAGGCGGCACTGGAGTTCTTCGACGCGTCGACGTCCGGCGAGGGCTTGGAGAAGCTCAACAACCTCGCCTATCTGTCGGGCGCGCCCGACGACGGCAAGGCCGTCGACCACGCCCGTGCGTGGCCGACGGACGCCGACGGCAAGCCCCTCGGATACGACAGCCTCGGGCATGCCCTGGAGTCGGCGACGCTGGGGTATGCGTACGACGACCCGTCACCGAGCATCCCAGCTCTCGACACCCCGGCGGCGATCGAGGCGCGCGAGTCCCGAACCGCGCTCATGGACCGCGTCGTCGACCACTACGGCTCCGCCGAGGCGATCGACGCACAGCCGGGGATGCGGGACAGTCTGGCCAGGATGGCCGCAGGTCACGTCGACAGCATTACGTGGTCGATCAGCAACTTCGACGGCAGTCGGGATGTGGCTGGCGTCGACAGCCTCCTCGATGCCAGCCGGCATCATCTGGCCGATTTCGGAGTCGCTGACGCGAAACAGTTCCTTCGGGCCCTCGCCTCGGACCAGGACTCCTACGCGACAGTTTCCTCTGCTCAGCAGATCTACGGGGCAAGCCTCTTGGCAGCGCACGGCAGTGACCACGAGAAGGCCTTGGATGCGGCAGGGTACGGCCTCATGGTCCACGGCATGCTCGACGAAGCCCGGATGGAGGCCATCGGTCAGGAGTTCGCCGCGGACGAGGACAAGAGGAACGAAGCGCTGGAGAAGCAGACCGAATGGCGCAAGTTCGCCGTCGGTACGGTGGTCGGGACCGCGGTCGTTGCGGCTGGGGGGCCTGCGGGCGCTGGCCTCGCGGCGGTCGCGGTGCCGCTCGCGTACTCGACGGCCGGCGAGGCTGCCAACACCTGGGCAGGCAACTCCATGGACTGGCTCAACCCCACGCCGTACAGCAACGACCAGGAGTCCATCGAAACGATTGACCAGGCCCAGGTCGCCTCCCGACAGAATGCGATGGTGCACATCCTCAATTACGCGCACGACAACGGAATCGTCGATGAAACCTGGCGCAGAGATCACCAAGGTCACATGTGGGACATGTACTCTGCCGGCGCCGAGGAGTCAGACACCGACAATACGAGGATCGGCTGATGGCAAGGGAAGTATGCGCGCGGGTCGTCGGCCTTGTCTCCGTGCTACTCACCCTGGGGGCCTGCAGCAGCGGAGGAGGCAGCGCAGACGATCGCCAGCAGGGATACGCAGACGCCTGTACGCACCTGCTGGGCGACGAAGGGATGCGGTGGCTGCGAAGCGGCATCGACGACGTCGAGTTCAACGAACCAGGCTCCATGAAATTTGCACGTTCCCACTTCCGCAAGCAGGTCGGTGACTACCAGCCTGGCGATGTCCCGTACTTCACTGACTCAGGAGTGTGCGGCGCATACAAGCCGGCGGCAGACGGTCCGAGCGAAAAGCGGCTGAGCCTTCGGTACGGAGCTTCCCCCTACCCCTTCGATTGGGACTTCGCCACGCCTGACGAGAACGACCCGGGTGCCGAGGTCGTCACAGTCACCCCGGAGGTCAAGCTCGTCTACGGACCCCACCGGCGGATGGCCGACTC
Organism: Streptomyces lothianensis; assembly: GCF_047779955.1. Taxonomy (NCBI): domain Bacteria; kingdom Bacillati; phylum Actinomycetota; class Actinomycetes; order Kitasatosporales; family Streptomycetaceae; genus Streptomyces; species Streptomyces lothianensis. The sequence continues at coordinate 23,831 of NZ_JBLMKT010000035.1, forward strand.
CACGCACTACCGGATCTATGTCAAGTGCGGAGTGGCCGGTGCTGCCGAGAGCAGCATCGACGAAATCCCTTTGCAGGGCTCACTTGTCGACACGCTCACCGGCGACTCTAGCCACCGCGCCCATCTCAAGTACCTCCTGCACTCGTCAAAGGTGGTGGTCGACAGCTTCGGCTGTACCAACAAGCCGGAGATCCCCACCAATGTGCCCGCATCCGTCAGCCCATAAGCTGCTACTTCAACTGCTCGCTACTGGGAGGGTGACATGCCGTCGGGGGACGACTGGTTCGCAGGGATCACCGGTGCCGTGGGGAACGTGGTGGCCGATGTCGTCACCGAGCTTTCATCCTTCACGAAGTTCCGTGACCGGGTCGACGAGCTGATCCGGGAGCTCAAGGAGTCCCCGGCCGGTCCGGGACAGGTGGGCCAGGAGCAGGTGACGCGCGCCCAGTTCGGCGGCGGCTCGGACGGCTGGGTCGAGGCCTCGGACCTGTACCTGACGTACGGGTCCGTGATCACGGAACTGGAGAAGCTCTCGAAGTTGCTCTCGGACTCCATCGAGGGCATGAGCATCGCGGTGCTGGCCTCCCACAAGGGCTACGCGGACATCGACGTCGACGTACGCGAGCGGATGCGCGCGATCAGCGCGGAGACGACCGAGCACTACGGCGGCAGCTACGATCCCGATCGCGCCGCTGCCGGCCACGATGGACGAGCCGCCACACCGGACGGCACCAACGGCGGGGACACGTCCGGCGGTTCCGGCTTCTGACAGGAATGCAGGACTACGGGGAAACGGGGAGCAACGGGTGGTTCACAAGCCGAGTGGCGGAGCGACGTCGTTCGAGAACATGTCCCACGAGCAGATGCTGCAGTGGCTCGACCAGGCCAACAGCGGCTCCGTCCAGGCCGCCGCGGACCGGCTGACCGCCGCCGCCAAGGCGATCCGCGACATCGCGGAAGACCTGAAGATCCGGCCCCAGTACGTGGAGTGGAAGGGCGAGGGCGCCTCCGCCTTCCGCACGTGGAGCGGCGACCTCGCCAACGCGACCTTGCGACTGGGCGATTACAGCGAGGACGCCTCGAAGTGGCTCGCCCGCGCCTCCGACGCCATCGCCGAGGCACAGGCGACCATCCCCCGGGATACGAGGGGTTCGGAGGCAAACCTGGCCGCGGCCCAGGCCCACCACAACGACCCCGACGCAGCGGCCATCACGGCCAAGTCCCTCCAGGAGCTCGCCGCCACGAAGGAGGCGAACCGCCAGGAGGCGGCGGCACGGATGCGGAAGCTGGGGCAGTCGTACCAGTTCTCGGCGCAGCAGATGGCCGGGCTGGAGAGGCCGGCGTTTCCGCCGCCGCCTGCGGACGTCATGCCATCGGAAAGAAGTGTCATCAACGGCCGTGACCTGGCACGACCCGGCGAATCCGCGGGTGGGGTTCCGTCGGCCGGAGGCCCCGCCCCGGACCGCAGTACCTCGGAAGCCCCCGGTGTGGCGGCTCCGGCGAGCGGCGGCGCCGCTGCCGGGCCGACGCCGAGCGAGGTACCGGCCCGAACGCTGCCGCCAGTGGGTATGGAGGTCAACAGCACCGCACCTCCCCTTCAGCAGCCGTCGGCGCAACCATCCGTGCCGGGACCGGCTCCCACCGCGTCGCCCCGGCCAGAGGGAGCCACGCCCCCGGTGATCGGGACTACCCCGCCGCTGTCCCCCACACGCAACACTCCGTCTGCGGGGCCGGGCGTCCAGCAGGGACGGCCATCAGTCGCACCCCGTCCACCGGCGATTCCAGGTCCTGGCACGACGGGCGGAACGGCCGCAGGCCGCCCGCCCGCCAACAACGGGATCATCGGCGGCCGCCCCACCCCACCGGCCGCCGGACGCCCAACAGGGGCGTTCCCGCGTGGCCCGGTCATCGGCTCCGAGCCCACCCCGGGCCGCGTCCCCACTGCCATGGGGCATGGTGCGGGCACGGCTGGCGGAAGCACGGGCCAAGGCAGGTCGGTGCCTGCGGGCCGGTACGCCCGCGAGGCCGGAGGCGTCGTCGGCGGCACCCCACAGCAGGGCCGAGCGAGCGGGGCAAGGTTTACCGCGGGAGGTTCCGGCCTCGTACGTGGCCCCAGCGCAAGCGGGACGTCCGCCCAGAGCGCCGCCCCGATGGGCCGCGGGGCTGCAGGTGTTCCCGCCAGCGGTCGACTCCAGCAGCGACGCCAGGACGACGAGTCCCGCGAGCAGCCGGACCACCTCTCCGAGGACGAGGAGACCTGGCTGCCGGACAACCGCCGCACGGTCCCTCCGGTCATCGAATGACCTGCCCGGATTCCGCAGGAAGGAAGCAGATGCCCGTCACCAGTCGACGCACCGCAGCCCGTGGCCGGGGGTGGCGCCCAGCGGTCTCCGGCACGCTGGGGCTGCTGATGCTGGGTGTCGCGACCGCCCCTGCCCAGGCGGACACCATCCGCTCCCAGCAGTGGCATCTCACGGCCATGAAGGCCGAGGAGATGTGGAAAACAAGCACTGGCGAGGGCGTCACGGTCGCCGTCATCGACACGGGCGTGGACAACACAAACCCCGACCTCCGCGGACAGGTCCTGGACGGCAGGGACTACGCACCGGACGAGCCTGGCGATGAGCACACCGATCTCGACGGCCACGGCACGGCAATGGCGGGGCTGATCGCGGGAACGGGTGAGAGCGGAGGAGGCGACGGGGCCTTCGGCCTAGCCCCGGGGGTCAAGATCCTGCCCCTCCGTATCGCAGATGACGACACGAACATGGCTTCCAGTACTGCGAAGTTCAACAAGTACGCCCCCCGCGCGATCCGGTACGCGACCGACACCGGGGCCAAGGTCATCAACATCTCCCAAGCCGTACCGAAAGGGTCCACAGCCCTGAAGAAAGCGGTGGCGTACGCCCTCAACAACGGAGCTCTGGTCTTCGCAGGCGTCGGCAATGACGGTGACGTGGGCAACGCAACCATGTATCCGGCGGCTACCCCGGGCGTGGTCGGCGTCAGCGCGGTAGGCAAAGACCTGCACAAGACCGACGAGTCCCAGTACGGCCCGCAGGTGGACCTGGCCGCTCCAGGCGACGAAATGGTGTATGCCTGCGGCGGTGAGACCGGGCTCTGCACCGGCCATGGCACCAGCGCCTCCACCGCCCTAGCCTCCGCCAGCGCCGCCCTCATCTGGTCCAAATACCCGGACTGGACCAACAACCAGGTCCTCCGCGTCATGCTCAACACTGCAGGCGCCCCCACCAGCGGCGCAAAGCGCAACGACCACATCGGCTACGGCATCGTCCGCCCCCGCATCGCCCTCAAGACCCCCGGCGACCCCGGCCCCGCCGACGAGTACCCACTCCCGGACCTCGCAGCCGCCGCCGAATCGCCGGCGCCCGACGAGCAGCAGCCGCAGTCCGACGGCAAACAGCCCGAATCAAGCACTGCAGCGGCCGACACCACGGAAGACGGCACCACGGACGACGACACCTCATGGCCCCTCCTGACGGGCCTCGGCGCCGCCGTCCTCCTCGCCGGCGCGGTCACCGCAGTGGCGGTCACCCGCCGCAGGCGAACCACCTGACCCTCACACCACCTCACACCACCTCGCCCCACGCACCGGCGTTTCCTCGAACGAACCCATTCCATAGGGTGGCGGCAAAGGGGTCACCACATCGAGGCACCGGAGCAACGGGGGAGCGCACTGTGACGGATATGCGGCTGAATCAGATTCCCGGACCCTCCGGTGGAGGCGGACTCGTAGGCGGAGGCAACGCCGATCTGGCGTCCACTCCCGCCGAGAAGAAGAAGGCCGCCAACGCGATCGAGAAGGACCTGGAGCCGGACACCGCGCGGGACGGCAAGGCCGCGGAGGAGAGCACGGACGCCGCCGTGAAGGAGTTCGGCGGCAAGGACGGCGACGGCTGGGACACCTCCATCGCGCTGAAGAAGGCGCACGAGAAGTGGGAGGACCAGGTCAAGGCGTTGGGCGGCCGCCTCGCTTCGGAGAAGATCGCCCTGCGCCAGACGACCACGCTCTTCAGCAACCAAGACGTCGGCATCGCAACCCAGGTGCGCGCCTCATCGGTCTTCGACGAGTACTGAGCCGACCCGCACCCATCCGCACCGCCACCGCCACCGCCACCGCCACCGACCGCGAAGCTCCACGGGGAAGCCACACCATGCCCACGTACCACGAGATCATGACCACCGACCTCTCCAAACTCACCTCCGCCGCGGCGAAGTGGGATGAGATGGCCGGCAAGTTCAAGAAGCTCGAAGAGCAGTACAAGAGCGAGGTGCACGGTATCTCACTGGGCCCCAACTGGCAGGGCATCAGCGCCTTCGACGCCTTCGATCGCTTCGACGTCACTCTCAACGAGTACAAGGGCGCGCAGGCAGAAGCCAAGGCAATAGCCGCGCTGCTCCGCGACGCCCACACCCAGTTCGTCGATCTCGTCGGCAGAGTCAAGTCCGCCCGCGCTGACGCGATCAAAGCCGGCATGGCCGTGTCCGAACAAGGCATGGTCCGCTTCGACTTCGCCAACGCCGACCCAACCACAGCGAACGCCGCCCGCCACGACCCCAGCCTCGGGGAGACCGAGGCCAGCTGGGCAAGCCACATCCAGGCAGCCGTGAAAGCCGTCAACGATGCCGACGCGGGCGTGAAGATTGCCCTCGAAGCAGTGGTCGTCGACACGAACCCCAACGACGGCACCCTCTTCGGATTCAACTCCGGCGCCAAGGAGGACATCGAGGAGTACGAGGCCGAACACGCCAAGGACATAGCAACCCGCATCAACAGCGGCGAGAAGGTCTCGGCCACAGACATGGCCGAACTCAAACGCACCTTCCGCGACAACGCACACGACAAGAACTTCAGCGAGACCTTCCTCAAGAGCCTCGGCGCGGAGAACACACTCAAGTTCACCAACAGGCTCAACGGATTCGCCTACTCCGACGACAGAGACCGCAAGCAGGAATATCTTGGCCTTCAGAAGGGCCTCGCCACTACCCTCGCCACTGCAACTAAGGACACCGACTCACAGTTCTACAAGGACTTCCGGTCCGATCTGCAGAAGGCCGGAGTTCGACAGTTCGATGTGGACGGCATCAGTCCGATCCCAGATGAGAAGATTCGCGGCTACCAGAGCCTGGTCACGCTGATGCAGCAAGGAAACGGGTATTCCGGTCAATTTCTCCAGGATGTCGCGCATGACATCAGAAAAGCAGAGGAGTCGCACATAGCAAAGGGGAATATCGAGTCCATCTGGGCCCTGCGGGACGAATTCGCAGGAAAGGAACGCGGCTGGTTCGCCAATGATCCGCTCGACGGCATCCTCGGCGTCATGTCCGAGAACCCGCAGGCGAGCACCGAGTACCTGGATCCGAAGCAGAACGACAATCTGAAGTACCTGCTGGAGGACCGGGACAAGGGTTGGGAAACGGTCATCGACCACTTTGCGACCCCACCTGGGGGCACCACCATAGGGCTGCCCATCATGGCCGAGGATGGGGATGTCAGGACAGGCCTGGGTCTGGCCCTGGAGGCAGGAACGACGGGTCGTGAACCCCTTTCGCCTGGCGCAGAACTCGAACGGCACACCGAGGCTCAGGCACGGATCATGCACGACACGATCAACCTCCTCGATTACGGTGTCGCCGACGGTCACGACGCGGAAGGCGCGGATCCGGCCAACGGAGACAATGTCCTCAAGGGTGAGGACTACGCCCATATGCGGGGTCCGCTCGCCCGGGCCATGGCGTCCTACACGCCCGACATGGTGGACATCCTGGCGGGTGATGGCCCAGGCGGACGGGTCGGTGAGAGGAATGCGCTGGCCGAGGGCGGTGATTCCCAGATCCAGAACAGCAGGGGCAGCATTCTTCGCCTGATGCGCGGTGTTTCTGAAGACTCGGAGAACTTCTTCCTCCTCCACGACGCGGACCGTCGTTACATGGCAGAGCAGCTTGCCTCCGACAACCTCTCCGATCCTGAAGCCCTCAACACCCGCGCGGCGAAGGTCGGTGAGGTGTACGGAGCTATCAATGCGATCGGCGGTGACATCGACCTGAGTGAGCGCGATGCCAAGTTGAGCGCCGCTGGGGACCGGCGAGTCTATGGCTATCACGTGGTGGGAAGTACAGTGACCGGCATTCCTGTCGTAGGCGATATCGCTCAGCGGACGATTGACGGCTACTGGAACGAATGGCTCAAAGGCGTCACCGCCGAAGAAGGCCTCCTCGCTCGCGACAGGATCAGCTCCAGCAACGACGCTGCCGAGCAGGCACTCGACAACTTCTTCCAGAGTTCCGGAGAGGCAAACCACCGCACCGAGACCGAAATCGGCGCATCGCAGCGCGAGGCCCGCCAAAGCTACACGGGCGGACGCGAGTTGGCCTACGACGCGCTTCGCGAGCGCAAGTAGCTCATTGTCAGGAGTCAGGAATTGAAACGCGGGATGAAGGCCGCCTCGTCGGCCGCAGCCGCTGTCGTGCTGGTCGGTGGCGGGTTGTACGGCTGGTGGAACACCGATGTGTTCGGGCAGGGGAGTTTCTGCAATGAGGCGATTGCATCGGATGAGATCAGTGGTGTTCTGGACGGGCAGGGCCGCCTGAGCGCGGCGACGCAGTATGAGTCGAAGGACCCTTACGGGTTCCGCTGTACCGTGCAGCGCACGAGCAAGTTCGTGGGGGGCGCTCAGCCCAGCGTTGGCATCGATCTCACGTCGGATTCCGTGAGCGCCCCGTTCGGGTCGCGCCTCTGGAAGAATCCCTCAGCCCTTTCGTATCTCAAGGGCGACAACGCTGCTGGCGGGGCATCGACGACGCGAGCTTGGTTGCTTCTTCCCTCGTCGTGCTGGGAGAAGTTCTCGTCCCGGCAGGGGGCCGTGCCCACCGTCACGGTGGCGCTGCGGCACGGGCAGGCTACCGAGGGGCAGCTGATGGGCCTGGCGTTCAGTGCGGCAGGGCATATCGCGAAGTCCGTCGGCTGCCCCGCGCCGCCCCGGCCCGACAGCATCGAGTTCGCGGCGCCTTCTCCCGCAAACCCCTCGCGGCAACCGAAGCGGACCGAGGCGGACGAGGTGTGTGGACTGAAGGGCTTCACCCTTCCACGCGATGCGCTGATCAACGCTCAGCTCGCGCCGGGCACAGAACGTGCGACCTCCACCGGGGCCCGGACCTGGGCCTGCGACCTCGATCTGGAGGGCCCGGGCGGACCCCAGCTCGGCTTCGCCCTCAGCCAGAACCCCGATGTCGTGGCCGGCGTACGCCGTGACACGAGCCCCGGGGGCCGCTACCTGAAGGTGCTGAAGTGCGAGGAGGGCGCCATGTTCGTCACGACGACGGCCAACGACGCCTACGACGACGTAGCGCTTGACGCCTGGGAGGGCACGAAGGGCGACAAGTTCGGCGAGGTACGCGCACAACTGCTGGAGTCCTTCGCCGATGCGGCGGCGGCCGATCGCGGATGCGATGGATGACGTGCGATCCGCGCACCCGTGAGGTGGTGAGCGAGCGTGGGTCACGTCCGGGCCGCGCCGCATTCCGCCCAGAGGTATTTGCCCGGGGTGCGCAGCGTGTAGGCGCCGTAGCGGTCGGCGCAGGCGCCCAGGAGGAGGAGGCCTCGGCCGCCCGGGGCGGTGGGGTTGGTCGTGAGGGGCGGGCGCGGGTCCGTGAACGGCGGGTGCGGGTCCGTGAACGGCGGGGGGATCTGCGGGTTCGCGTCCCAGACGCCCACGCGGAGGCGGCCGTTCGGGCGTGGGGCGATACGGAGGCCGTACGGGCCGTTCGAGCCGCCGTGCAGGTGGGCGTTGGTGACGAGTTCGCTCGTGAGGAGTTCGGCGGTCGGGGTGAGTTCGTCGAGTTCGTACGTGTGGAGGATGGCGCGGAGGGTTGCGCGGGCGATGCGTGGAGCTCGGGGGTCATGGGCGAGTTGGAGGGTGTACGCCCAGGGTGGCGTCCCGGATACGGTGTCCATCGAAGTCTCCGTTGATGTACGGCGGTTGGTTCCCGGTGGCTCTGCCATGGCGTCCCACGGTGCACTTCCGGGCGGAAGGCCTGGCATCAAATTAGCGGCTGGTCTATAGGATTAGACCGAGTTGCCGAGGCAACCACTCATGTGGGTGACGAGGAGTACCAACGTGGGCATGAGGGCCAATCCGACCGGCCGCCAACTCCGACTGGGACGTGAGCTACGGAAGCTTCGTGAGCGCTCGGGCCTTACGGCAACAGATGCCGCAGCGCTGATCGGCATCAAGGCCAATCAGGTCAGCAACATCGAGGCCGGACGACACGGGGTGAGCGCCGAGCGAGTACGGGCCATGGCATGCCATTACGCCTGCCCCGACAAGGACTTGGTCGAGGCGCTGGCCGCGATGACCTCGGAGCGCAAACGGCAGTGGTGGGAGGACTACCGCGAGACCCTGTCGGCCGGGCTGCTCGACCTGGCCGAGATGGAGGTCCACGGGCACGGCTTTCGCACAGCACACACGTCGGGCATCCCTGGCCTGCTCCAGACACCGGAGCACGCACGGGAAGTATTCCTCCAGGTGGTGCCGGAACTGTCGCCGAGGGAGATCGAGCAGCGCGCGTCCTTCCGGCTGAAGCGCCAGGCGGTGCTGTTCCACGGGAACGCACCTCACTACCAGGCGATCATTCACGAAGCCGCCCTGCACATGCGCTTCGGCGGGCGGGACGTAGCACGCCACCAGCTCAAGCACCTGCTCAAGATGACCGAGCACCCCAACATCTCGATCCAGGTGCTGCCGTTCGACGCGGGCGGCTACCCAGGGGCAGGCCAGCCCATCTACTACGTCCAGGGACCCGTCCCCCAGCTGGACACGGTTCAACTCGACCAGTCACACGGAGTGGCCCTGCTCGACGCCGAGGCTCAACTGCTCAAGTACCGGACCGTGCTTGACCGGCTGGCCGCACTGAGCCTCATCGAGCTGGAATCCCGGGCGCTCATCCACCGGATCATCCGCGAACTCTGAGGGGAACCCATGCACTGGCAGAAGTCCTCGTACTGCGGCGAAGGCGAATCCTGCGTACACGTCGCAAGCGAAGGAGCCGCCGTCCTCCTGAAGGAAAGCTCCGACCCGCGCGGCGCCGTGCTCCGGATGCGCCGGGACGAGTTCGCCGAGCTGCTCGGCCGCGTCAAGGCCGGCGCCCACGACCCCCGCCCCACCCCAGACGGAACGATCCGCCTGGGCCCCCTCACCACCACCACACCCAAGTGGGACGCCTTCCGGCGAGGCGTACGAAACGGCGAATTCGACCACTTCGCCACATGCCCCGATCCGGGCCCGAACGGCTTGCGGGACGATTCGCCTCACCGGGATCGGCGCGATTCGGACACCCAGTGAGACGATTCATCCCCCGACACCCGTAACGGGGAGAGAGACCCGCTCGTTGCCCGCTGTCACCTCGCGTGATACACAGAGTGATCATACGGAACCGCGCATACCGCCCGGGTCTCCCCAGCCAGGCATCGGGGGGCGCCGGGCGGTAGTCGTGGGTCCGTGTGCGCCTCCGGGACCACTCTGGCAACTGATGGCCGTAAGTCGACATGCGCCGGGCGAATCTCGGAGACAATGGTGCCTGGACTCTGCTCAGCGGCAGGGCCCGCGGACATACCGGAACTACCCATAAGGGGCGGTGAGTTACAGACATGCTTCTGGCAGCCGAGAAAGGCGACATCACCACCATCATCGGCGGGATCGCCCCGAACTGGGGGCCCTTCGGAAGCCTGGGCAACGAAGCGCGCGTGATGATCGAAGTGGTCATGGCGATCGCCATCCTGATCTGTCTGGGCATCGCGATCTGGGGCGCGGCGAAGCAGCGCATCGGCGCCACGGCCCTGCGGGACACGTTCAGCGCCGAGCAGGGCAAGGGCCTGATCGTCGCGGGCCTGACCGGCGTCTTCATCATCGGCTCACTCGGCACGGTCTTCACCATCGTGTACGGGATGGCCGTCTAGACGCCGCCCACGCCGTCCCCAGTCCATCCGTCCGTCGTGCCCACCGGCTGAGGTTGCGTCTCCTGATGTCCAGTCACTCCGCGCCAGCGCGGCAAGCGGCACGGCTACCGTCGTACTGCGCGATTCAGCAATCGGTCGAGGGGGCGTACGCGTCATGAGTCTGGGCGGCGGTGGCGAACACGGCGGCTACGGCGGATACGAGGGTGATGACGGGCGCCGCGTCCCCGGTGACGAGGGTGAGTTCTACGGGGGTACGGGGACGACGCGGACCCGGCTGCCGGAGGGCCCGGAGGGGTACGGGGGGCCGCGCCGCGCCCCGGTACGCGCTTCGCGCTCCCTGGTCACGGTGGTCGGCGTGGTGGTGTTGCTGATCGCGGCGATCGCGTTTGCCAATCAGGGGGATGGTGGGGGTGGTGCGGAGGGGTCCGGTAAGGGCGGCTCCGGTGGGGGTTCCCATCCCACGGCTCCGTCGGGTGAGCAGCCGGTGACCGGCGAACGAGGCGGAATCCCTGCCGGTTTCGCGCACAACGCCAAGGGGGCACAGAGCGCGGCGGCGAACTACGCTGTTGCCTTGGGCGGCGACGGCATGTTCAACAAGGCCACGCGCCACACCATCGTCGACACCGTCTATACGGAGCAGGCCGCACGTAAGCTTCAGGGCCCCATGGACAAGGCGTACTCACCTGAGTTCCTGGCTAAGTTGGGGCTCGACGAGGACGGAAAGGCCCCCGAAGGCAGCACCTTCGTCTCACGCACCATGCCAGTGGGCACGAAGACCCTGAAGAGCTCGGCGGACAGCGCAACGGTCGAGGTCTGGTACGCCGGCCTGATCGGAATGTCCGGTGCGGCCTCGACGGATCCTGTGCGCACGACCTGGAAGACCTGGACCTTCGAGCTGACGTGGGCCGACGGCGACTGGCGCATTGTGAGCGACACGCAGAATGACGGTCCCACCCCCGTGCCGGGTGACGACCCCGCTTCCACGTCCAAGGAGATCAGCGAGGCAGTCGAGCAATACGGAGGGTTCACTTATGCCCGGTAGGAACCCTCGAATCCGCTCCTTGGCTGCGGCGGTCGCCACTGCGCAGACGGCTGCACTAATGTTCGCCACGCGGGCCGCGGCGGCTCCGGAGCCCGAGGACGACCCGTGTGACCTCCTCATCGGCCCGGCGAAAAAGTACTGCGAGGAGGGCGAATCCGGCGCAGGCGACGCCCCCAAAACCCCCGCCGACGGCGCCCTAGACGCCCTGGACCCCCTCAGCTCCCTCGCCAAGGGCTGTGCCGACGCCGCCTCCTGGACGATCGACAAGCTCAGCGACGCCGTCTCCAAGACGGCCGACGTCGACTTCACCAACGACAAGTTCCTGCAGAGCTACGCCGTCGTCTTCGCCGCCTCCACCATCCTCACGCTCCTCCTCTGGCTCCTCGCCGTCGCCAAGCGCGCCGTGCGCGGGGTGCCGCTCAATACCGCGATCGGGGAGGCGATCGGCTTTCTGTGGCTGACCGTGCTCGCCTCCGCGTTCACGCCGCTGATCCTGTACACCGTCGTCTCCGCCACCGACGCGGTCACCGATGCCATCGCGAAGGCGACGGGGAATCAGACGGACGCGTTCTTCGGGACGTTCTCCGAGGCGCTGCGCAAGGGCGAGGACATCGGGGGCGGGCCGATCATGCTCGTCGTCGTGTCCCTCGTGTCGATTCTCGCGGCCGGTGTGCTGTGGCTGGAGCTGGTGATCCGGGCCGCGCTGCTGTACGTGGGGGCGCTGCTCGGGACCGTCGTGTACGCCGGGCTCGTCGACAAGAACCTGTGGGGGCATGTGCGGCGCTGGGCCGGGATCATGATCGCCGTGATCCTGGTCAAGCCGGTCATCGTGATCGTGCTGGGGCTCGCCGGCGCGCTCGCGGATGCCGACGGGCCGAATGCGTTCTCCGCCGTCGTGTCGGGCCTCAGCATCATCCTCCTCGCGATCTTCGCCAGCGCGATGATCTACCGTTTCGTGCCCGGGTTCGGTGACGAGATCGCCGCCGGGCGCAACAACCGGATCATGAGCGGGGCGGAGAGCAAGGCCGCCGCGGTGATCTCCTCGCCCGCCGCGCTCGTCTCGCAGGGCATCAAGACCCACAGCGCCCGCGGCCGGGGCGGCGACGGCGGCGGGGGTGGCGGCGCTCAGGCCGCGCCCGCCAACGCGGCCGCCGGCGGCATGGCTGCCCACAGCAGCCGTGGCGGCTCCTCGAACGGCGGCGGAACTGTCCCCTCCGCCGCTCCCCCACCCCGTACGGCACCCGGCGCGAGCACCCACGGCTCGCACCGCGCCGCCGCCCCGCACTCGACCGGCCGCGACGCCGCAAGCCGCACCGGTAACAGAAACAGCAACCGCTCTGGAGGTGAAGGGCGTTGACGACCCAGTCCCATCCGGTCACGCCCCGCCGCACCTATCTCATCGGCCGCGCCCGGCCGAACGCGATCATCGGCAAGAACCGGGAGACCGGCGAGATCGCGCTGATCATCGCCGGGGCGTTCCTCGGCATGATGTGCGGGCTGCTCGTGCCCGTGCTCAGCCTGCGGATCGTGCTGCTCATGGGCTTTCCGCTGCTCGCGATCGCCGTGGTGTACGTGCCGTACAAGGGGCGGACGTTCTTCAAGTGGTTCGAGATCAATCGGAGTTATCGCAGGACGCTGCGGCAGGGGACGACGGCCTATCGGTCCGGTGCCGCGGAGGCCGGGGTGCGGCTCGACGGGCGTGAGGTCGAGGTCGGGCCGCCGCCCGGGATCGGGCGGATCACCTGGCTCGCGGCGCCCTTCGGTCCGGACGAGATCGCGGTGCTGCTGCACGCGGACCGGCGTACGGTCACGGCCGCGATCGAGATCGAGGGGCCGGGCGTGGGGCTGCGCGATTCGGAGGACCAGGAGGCCCTGGTCGACCGTTTCGGCACGCTGCTCAAGCATGTGGCCAACGGCGACGGTTTCGTCACCCGGCTGCAGATGCTGGCCCGTACGCTCCCGGCCGACCCCGACGCGCACGCCAAGGACGTCGCCGTACGCGGGGACGAGCGCGCGCCCGTATGGCTGCGGGATTCGTACGATCAGCTGCAGTCGATGGTGTCCACGAGCAGCGAGCAGCACCGCGCCTATCTCGTGGCGTGCATGCACTACAGCCGGGACCTGGCCGCCGAGGCGGCGGCGATGGCGCGGGCGACCCGGCCGCTCGGCGGGCGCAGGATCGACAAGGACGCCGGGCTCGCGGTGGTCATGGCGCGCGAGCTGACCGACATCTGCTCGCGGCTCCAGGAGGCGGACATCCGCGTACGGCAGCCGCTCGGGCAGGGCCGCCTCTCCTCGCTCGTGCACTCGATGTACGACCCGGACCACCAGATCGACCACATCCAGGCGATGACGAAACGGAACGCCTGGCCGGCCGAGTTGGACGCCCGCGAGGCCACGTATCTGCAGGCCAAGACTCGGGAGTCCTCGACGCGGGCGCCCTGGTGCCATGCGACGGCCTGGGTGAAGGAGTGGCCGATGACGCCGGTCGGCGTCAACTTCCTCGCGCCGCTGCTCGTGCACACGCCCGATGTGATCCGTACGGTCGCGGTCACGATGGACCTGGAGCCGACGGAGATCGCCATCGAGCGGATGCTGACGGAGAAGACGAACGACGAGGCCGAGGCCTCCCGTCAGATGAAGATGAACCGCACCGTCGACCCGCGCGACCTCGCCGCCCACTCCCGCCTCGACCAGCGCGGCGAGGACCTGGCGAGCGGCGCGGCCGGCGTCAACCTCGTCGGCTACATCACCGTCTCCGCCCGCACGCCCGAAGCGCTCGCCCGGGACAAGCGGACCATCCGGGCCTCCGCCGGCAAGTCCTATCTCAAACTGGAGTGGTGCGACCGCGAGCACCACCGGGCCTTCGTCAACACGCTGCCGTTCGCGACCGGCATCCGCCGATGACCGGCTACCGCCGATAGCGCCGATAGGGGCCACTGCGATGCGAGATCCGCTGACCGCGCTCACGGACGCGTTCACCTCCTTCCTCTTCGGGAAGGTGGAGACCACCCGCCTGCCCGTGCGTACGAGTACAGGCCAGGCCCAGGCCGTCTACCTGCCGACGGCCGCACCCGGCCTCGGCGACTCCGGCGTGATCATCGGCCGCGAGGTCTACAGCGGAAAGGGCTACATCTACGATCCCTTCCAGCTGTACGGGCAGCAGTTGCCCGCTCCGCACTGGCTGGTGCTCGGGGAGTCGGGCAATGGCAAGTCCGCCCTTGAGAAGACATATGTGATGCGCCAGCTGCGCTTCCGCGACCGGCAGGTCGTCGTGCTCGACGCGCAGGGCGAGGACGGGGTCGGCGAGTGGAACCTCATCGCCCAGGAGCTGGGGATCACCCCCATCCGGCTCGATCCGACGGCAGCCTTGGACATGGGGATCCGGCTGAATCCCCTTGATCCCTCGATCACGACCACCGGTCAGCTGGCCTTGCTGCGGACGATCATCGAGGTCGCGATGGGGCACGGGCTCGACGAGCGCTCCGGGTTCGCGCTGAAGGTCGCGCACGCGTACGTCAACGAGACGATCGTCGAACGGCAGCCCGTCCTGTCGGACATCGTGGAGCAACTGCGCCACCCCGAGCCGGAGTCTGCCGAGGCGATGAACGTCGCCCTGGAGGACGTACGGGCGTGGGGGCTGGATGTCGCGCTCGTTCTGGACCGTCTGGTCGACGGTGACCTGCGGGGGATGTTCGACGGGCCGACGACGGTCGGGATCGATCTGGACGCGCCACTGACGGTCTTCGATCTGTCGCACATCGACCGCAATTCCATTGCCATGCCGATTCTGATGGCGATCGTGGGCGTGTGGCTGGAGCACACCTGGATCCGACCCGACCGCAAGAAGCGCATCTTCCTGGTGGAGGAGGCGTGGCACATCATCAACTCCCCCTTCGTGGCCCAGCTGTTCCAGCGGCTCCTCAAGTTCGGGCGTCGGCTCGGTCTTTCGTTCGTGGCGGTGGTTCACCACTTGTCGGATGTCGTGGACGGAGCGGCCGCGAAGGAGGCCGCGGCCATTCTGAAGATGGCGTCGACGCGGACGATCTACGCCCAGAAGGCTGATGAGGCGCGGGCCACCGGGAAGGTTCTCGGTTTGCCACGCTGGGCCGTGGAGATCATCCCCACACTGACGCCCGGCATCGCGGTCTGGGACGTCAACGGCAATGTGCAGGTCGTCAAGCACCTGATCACGGAGACGGAACGGCCGCTGGTGTACACGGACCGCGCGATGACGGAGTCGTCGGCGGGGACCGCCGGGCCGGCGGGCGGCTCCGGCTCCGGCTCCGGCGACGGATTCGGGTCCGGTTCGGAGGAACTGCTGGCCGCGGAACGGGAGGCGGAGGAGCGGGCGTTGCGCATGGAGAGGCAGCTGGGGTCTTCCTCCGAGTCCACGGTGGCGTGAGAGCGGTGACGTGACGGCAGTGGCGTGAGAGCGGTGACGTGAGATGCGGGACGGGCGGTACGAGGGCGAGTACCGGCGCGGGGGCGAGTACCGGCGCGGGGGCGAGTACGAGCGCGGCCTTCGCGGGGATCCGCGGCAGGGGGCCGACGGACGTGGCGGTGGCCTCGGCGGTGGCATCCCGGACGGGCTGCTCGTCGGGCTGCTCGCGTTCGTGCTCGGGATGTCGGTCCTCATCTGGACGGCGACGGGGCTCGCGGGGCTGCTCGCCCACGGGTCCTGGCCCTCGGAGGTCACGTTCGCACGGACCCCGCTCGCGATACGGCACCTGGTGTCCGCGCCCCACGACCTGGCCGGGGCATGGCCCGCCACGCCGCCCGCGGAGCTGTCCGGGTACGGGTTGTTCTGGGGGCTGGTGATCGGGCAGGCAATGGTGCTTGTGGTGCTCACGGTGTTCGTGATGGGGACGTGGGTTCGGTGGCGGGCGGTTCGGGCGAGGGCGCGGGCACGGGCGCGGGCGCGGGCGGAGCAGTTTTTGGGCGAGGATGCGGGGAAGGGCCCGCATCCCCCGGCCCGCGCCGGAGGCGCGGAGCAGCTCGGGGTGCCGGAGGCGCCCAGGGCCCGGACGCCGGAGGCGGTCGAGGCGGCGCCGGAGGCGGCGGTGGGGTCGGCGCCGGAGGCGGCGAAGGCTGTGGCGCCGGAGGCGGCCAACGGATCCGGCCCGGAGGGGCGGAGCACGGTACCGGGCCAACGGCTCGTCCTGGGCGACCCCCGGACCCGTAAGCCCCACGCCGTACAGGCGATCCAGGACGCCGAGGGCGCAGCCCTCATCCTCACGAGCGACCCCGCCCTCTGGGAGGAGACCAAGGACGCACGGTCCAAGCTCGGCCCGGTCCTCCTCTACGACCCGTCGCACCTGTGCGACACCCCGGCCCGCATGCACTGGAACCCCGCTTCCGGCTGCGAGGACAAGCAGACCGCGCGCCTCCGCGCCGAGGCCCTGCTCGCCCCGGTCCGCCCGACCGCCAGGCTGGACAGCGCGACGGCCGCCACCGCCCAGACGCTGCTGCGCAGCTATCTGCACGCCGCGGCCCTCGACGGCCGCGCCGTCAAGCATGTGCACCGCTGGGCGCAGGGCGCCCAGGTCCAGGACGCGGTACGGATCCTCCGTACACATCCGAAGGCCGCCGCCGGTTCCGCGGGCGAACTCGAGGCCGAACTGACCGCACACCCCGAACGCCGGGACATGGCCCATGAACTGACGGCCCGAGCACTCTCCGCACTCTTCACGGTGCACATCCGCGAGGCCTGCACGGCCAACCGGGCCGATGCACTCGCCCTGGATTCCTTCGTCGCCGAAGGGGGCACCCTCTATGTGGTGGGTGAAGCCATCGAGGACCCCCGGACGCAGCCCGGTGCGATGCCTTTGCTCACGGCTCTCGTTTCGAGCGTGGTCGAGCGCGGCCGGCGCATGGCCGAAGGGTCACCCGCCGGCCGCCTCGACCCACCACTGAGCCTCGTCCTGGAGGACGTGGCGGCGGTCGCCCCGTTCCCGCAGCTCCCTGAGCTCCTCTCCCCCGAAGCGGAACACCGCGGCCTGCTCCCGGTGGCCCTCCTGCGCTCCCGCGAACAGGCCAGGGCCCGCTGGCCCGAGGCGGCACTCCCCGGGTAGCTCGTCAGCTCGGCAGCTCGAACCACCACATCGCGCGCGTGCGGTCAGGGTCTGGCGAGCACCATCTCGTACTCCAGCTTCGAGGGGTCGTTCTCCATGGGGACGATCGCTCCGCTGCGTACGAAGCCGCACTTCTTGTACGCGGCCTGCGCCCGGTGATTGTCCTGGTGCACGAAGAGCCGCGCCCGCTCCACGCCCTCGACGGACCACGACCACTCGGCGGCGGCCGCGAACAGCCGCTCGACAAGTCCGGCGCCCCGGTGCCCCGGATGCACGTACACGCCGACGAAGTGCGTGCCGGTCACGGGCATCTCGGCGCCGAAGTAGTCCGTCGTACCGGCCCGCTCCACGATCGCCATCGTCGCGCCCACCCAGCTCCCGTCCCCGGCCACCGCCACGAACTGCCGCCCGTCCGTACCGTGCGAGGCTCCGGCGGAGCGTTCCTGCCAGAAACTGTCGGGCCGTTCGAGCGCGTTCCCGTACGTCTCCAGATAGGCGATGGGCGCGGCCGGGTCCTGGAGCGCGAGCAGCCGCAGGTCCCTGACCTGCCGCCATTCCTCGGCTCGTACGGGACGTATCTCGTATTCCATACGGAGATCGTCACCACCGGTCAGGCACGAGCGCAAGGCTTTATCCCCGCGGCGTCACTGCGACGTCCCCGCAGCATCCCCGCGGCATCCCCGCGGCACACCCTGGTGCCGGCACCCGTAGTACCCAGGTACGAGGCGGGCGGCCCGCGATGCCGTCCCCGGTCCGACGGAACGCCCCCGCGTGCTCCGTAGCGTCGAAGACATGATCCGAGCCAGCGAACTCACCAAGCGGTACGGCGGCAAGCCCGGCAAGTGTGCAGTCGCCGACCTGAGCTTCGAGGTGCACCCCGGCACCGTCACCGGCTTCCTCGGCCCCAACGGCGCCGGCAAGTCGACCACCATGCGGATGCTCCTCGGCCTCGACGCCCCGACCAGCGGCACCGCCACCATCGGCGGCCGCCGGTACGCCGCACACCCCGCGCCCCTCACCGAGGTCGGCGCACTCCTGGAAGCCCGTTCGGTCCACCCGGGCCGCAGCGCCCACGCCCACCTCACCGCGCTCGCGCTCACCCACGGCATCCCGCGCAAGCGCGTCGACCACGTACTCGACCTCACGGGCCTCACCGACGTCGCCCGCCGCCGCGTCAAGGGCTTCTCGCTCGGCATGGGCCAGCGCCTGGGCATCGCCGCCGCGCTGCTCGGCGACCCGGCGACGGTCATCCTCGACGAGCCGGTCAACGGGCTCGACCCGGAGGGCGTCCGGTGGATCCGCAACCTCCTCAAGTCCCTGGCCGCGGAAGGCCGTACGGTCCTGGTCTCCTCGCACCTGATGAGCGAGATGGCCCTCACGGCCGACCACCTGGTCATCATCGGCAAGGGCCGCCTCCTCGCGGACACGACGGTCGACGCGTTCGTACGGGAAGCAGGAGCCGGAGCCGTCAAGGTGGTCACTCCCTCTGCGACGGAACTCGCGGCCCTCCTGGCCGGCCCGTCGGTCTCGGTCAGCCGCGAGAGCGCCGAAACGCTTCTCGTAGTCGGCGCCGAGGCCGAGGACATCGCCCGCATCGCCGCCGCCCACACCATCCTCGTCTTCGAACTCACCCCGCAGGCCGCGTCGCTCGAACAGGCCTTCATGGACCTGACCCATGACTCCGTCGAGTACACCGCAACGCTGAAGGGACACGCCGCATGAGCACCACCACCCTCACCCGGCCCGCCCGTACCACCGCCTCCTCCGCGCATACCGTGACCGCGGTACGGGTGCTGCGCTCCGAGTGGCACAAGTTCTGGACGATCCGGTCCACTTGGATCACGCTTCTCGCCTCCGCCCTGCTGATCCTCGGCCTCGGCCTGCTCGTGGCCGCCAACTACGACAGCGGCAGCCGCGAGTTCGTCGACCCACTCGGGGTCGGTCTGGCCGGCGCTCAGCTCGCGCAGATCTCCCTGCCCATCCTGGGCGTCCTGATGATCGCGGGCGAGTACACCACCGGCATGATCCACTCCACGCTCACCGCCGTACCGAAGCGGGTACCGATCCTGTGGTCGAAGGCCGCCGTCCTCGCCGGCATCGTCTTCCCGCTGACCTTCCTCACCTCTCTCCTCACCTATCCACTGGCCCAGAGGTTCCTGGCGGGCACCGACCAGGAGGCCGCGCTCACCGATCCCGGCGTCCTCGGCGCCATCACCGGCCTCTCCGTCGGCATCACGGCACTCTCCGTCTTCGCCCTCGGACTCGGCGCGGTGCTGCGCTCGGTCGCGGGCGGCATCACGGCCTTCGTCGGCGGCATCATGATCCTGCCCGAGGTCGTCTCCATGATCCCGGTGGACGCCGTGGACACCGCGGTCGAGTACTTCCCCGTCCAGGCCGCGGGCAACATCGGCACTCTCGACGGCTTCGCGGGTGCGCCCTCCCCGCTCGCCTCCTTCATCGCCCTGACGCTGTGGGCACTCGGCTCCGTCGCCGTCGCCGCGTACTTCCTCAAGCGGCGAGACGTATGACCTGCGGTGACCGGGGATGGTGACCGAGGATGGGGCGGTGAGCATGAATGATCGGCGAGGAGACGGTGCGGCGCGCGACGCGGGCACCGTCTCGTCCACCGGCCGGCTGCGGCAGCTGCTGCAGTCCCTGCGCGCCTTCGACAAGCGCCGCCCCTGGGTATGGGACCTCACCGTCACCCTGTTCTGGGTCGGCGCGGCGCTCACCGACTTCGCGAGCAGCGGCTGGCGCTCCACCGCACAGAACCTGGACGTGCCGGACTGGCTCCTGATCACTCTCAGCCTCGGCTTCACCGTCCCGATCTACTGGCGCCGGCGTCACCCGATGGCCGTACTCCTCGCCACCTCACCGTTCGCCCTGGCCAACGGGCTCTCCGGAGCCATCCTGCAGTCCCATCTCGCCCAGCAGGTCGCCGTGTTCAACCTGGCCGTGCACCGCCCGCTGAAGCGCCTGGTCCCAGCGGCCCTGATCGTCCTGCTGCCGCTCGTCCCGGGCGCCCTGCGCTATCCGCTCGCCACCTGGGACGGCTCCTTCGGACCGGCCGTCTGGGGCTTCGCCCTCTGCGCCCTGCTCGGAATCGCGGTTCGCTCCCGCAAGGACCACCTCGCCTCCCTGGAAGAGCGCGCCCGCCGCCTCGAAACTGAGCGCGACAAGGAGGCCCAGCTCGCCGCCGCCGCCGAACGCACCCGCATCGCCCGCGAGATGCACGACATCATCGGACACAACCTCTCCGTCATCACCGGCCTCGCGGACGGCGGGGCGTACGCGGCGAAGAAGAACCCGGACCGCGCGGTCCAGGCCCTGGACGCCATCGGCACCACGAGCCGCCAGGCACTCGGCGAACTCCGCCGCCTCCTGGACGTACTCCGCGAGGAGTCCCCGACCGCCGACCTGGCCCCCGCCCCGGCGCTCTCCGACCTCGACTCCCTGGTGGAGGGCGTACGTGCGGCCGGCCTCCCGGTCCGCATGGGGATCGAGGGCATCCCGGCCGGGCTGCCTCCCGGGCTGGAACTGACCGTGTACCGGGTCATCCAGGAAGCACTCACCAACACCCTCAAGCACGGCGGCCCTTCGGCGACAGCGGAGGTACTCGTCTCGTACGGGGGCGACGCGGTGGCCGTGACGGTCACCGACACCGGACGCGGAGACAGCAGACCTGGGGACAGCAGACCTGGGGAAAGCGGACCTGGAGAAAGCGGACGCGGTGGGACCGGGGACACGGACGGGACCGGCCGCGGACTGGCCGGCATGCGCGAGCGAACCGCCCTCTACCAGGGCACACTTGAGGCCGGACCCGGGCCGTCCGGCGGCTGGCGGGTCCACCTCCGTATCCCCCTGGAAGGGCCCACACAGTGACAACTGTGCTCATCGTCGACGACCAGCCCATGCAGCGCTTCGGCTTCCGCATGCTCCTGGAGAGCCAGGACGACCTGACGGTCTCCGGCGAGGCGGCGAACGGCACGGAGGCGGTGCGAATGGTCTCCGAACTCCGCCCGGACGTCGCCCTGATGGACATCCGCATGCCCGGCCTCGACGGCATCGAGGCCACCCGGCGCATCGTCTCGGCCGGCGACCGCACCCGTGTCCTGATCCTCACGACGTTCGACCTCGACGAGTACGCGTACGCGGGGCTGCGGGCCGGAGCCTCCGGCTTCCTCGTCAAGGATGCCCAGCCCGAGGAACTCCTCGCCGGTATCAGGGCCGTGGCCTCCGGAGACGCGGTGGTCGCCCCGAGCCTGACCCGCCGCCTCCTCGACACGTACGCGGACAAGCTTCCCGCCCCCGGAGAGGCGGAGCAGACCTCCCAGGACTCCCGCCTCGACCAACTCACCGACCGGGAACGGGAAATCCTCACCGTCATCGGCCGGGGCTGGACGAACACGGAAATCGCCGAGCGCTTCCATCTCGCGGAGTCCACGGTGAAGACCCATGTGGGGCGGATCCTGGCGAAGACAGGGGCACGGGACCGCGTCCAGGCAGTCATCCTGGCGTACGACGCCCGCCTCGTGGAGCCTTCCTGAAAACCCAAAGCCCCTGAAGCCCCTGAACGCAAGAAAGCCCCCGAGTCGATGACTCGGGGGCTTTCCCTAAATTTAGTTCGGCG
>NZ_JBLMKT010000016.1:0-43807 GCF_047779955.1 Streptomyces lothianensis
GGGCACAGCCACGCGAGCGGCAGGCCCGTTCAGGGCACAGCCACGCGAGCGGCAGGCCCGTTCAGGGCACAGCCACGCGAGCGGCAGACGCAGCCCAGCACAGCCCGGCGCGTAGTCCCGGGCGTGCGCGTCCTCAGAGTTCGGCGGCCTCGGCGCGCAGGTCGCGGCGGAGTTCCTTCGGAAGGGAGAACGTGATGGATTCCTCGGCCGCCTTGACCGTCTCCACGTCCTCGTAGCCCCGCTGGGCCAGCCACTCCAGGACTTCGTCGACCAGGACCTCGGGGACGGAGGCGCCGGAGGTGACGCCGACGGTCGACACGCCATCCAGCCAGGCCTCCTCGATCTCCGAGGCGAAGTCCACGAGGTAGGAGGCGGAGGCACCGGCCTGCAGGGCGACCTCGACCAGGCGCTTGGAGTTGGAGGAGTTGCGCGAGCCGACCACGATCACCAGATCGGCCTGGGCACCCATCTGCTTGACGGCGAGCTGACGGTTCTGCGTGGCGTAGCAGATGTCGTCCGAGGGCGGCGAGACGAGGCCGGGGAACTTGGTCTTCAAGGCGTCGACCGTCTCCATCGTCTCGTCGACGGAGAGCGTGGTCTGGGAGAGCCAGACGACCTTCGACGGGTCCCTGACCTCGACCTTCTCGACGTCCTTCGGGCCGTCGACCAGCTGGATGTGCTCGGGGGCCTCGCCGGAGGTGCCGATGACCTCCTCGTGGCCCTCGTGGCCGATGAGGAGGATGTCGAAGTCGTCGTTCGCGTACCGGACGGCTTCCTTGTGGACCTTGGTGACCAGCGGGCAGGTCGCGTCGATGGTGGCGAGGCGGCCCTGCTTGGCCTCCTCGTGGACGACCGGGGCGACGCCGTGCGCGGAGAACATCACGATGTTGCCCGGCGGCACCTCCTCGGTCTGCTCGACGAAGATGGCGCCCTTACGTTCCAGGGTCTGCACCACGTACTTGTTGTGCACGATCTCGTGGCGTACGTAGACGGGCGCCCCGTACTGCTCCAGGGCCTTCTCGACGGCGATCACGGCGCGGTCCACGCCCGCGCAGTAGCCGCGGGGTGCGGCGAGCAGGACGCGTTTATCACTGCGACGCGAAGCGTCTCCGCCCGGGACGGCGGCGGAAGACGGGCGGGATGGGGTCGGTGCAGTCATGTTCCCCATCGTAAGGCCGCGCTCAACAGGTCGGAGATCGCCCGTTTGGGGAGACTGGCCGTGATCCGGCGGACGGGCCGGATCCGCGCGGGCCGTAGCCGAGCAGAGAGGCGCGTGATGTCTGCGAAGACGGGCAAGGGGGCAGGCGGCGGACCGGGCACGGGATCGGGCACGGGACCGGGCACGGAATCGGGACCGGGACCGGGACCAGGGCCGGGCACGGATACGCATACGGGTCTGCGGCGCAGTCTCGGTTTCCGGGATCTGGTGGTCTACGGCCTGCTGTTCATCGCCCCGATGGCCCCGGTCGGCATCTTCGGCGCGCTGGACGCCAAGTCGCACGGGGCCGTCGCGCTGGTCTACATCGTGGCGACGGTCGCGATGGCCTTCACCGCGTACAGCTATGCGCAGATGGTGCGGGTGGTGCCGCGGGCGGGTTCGGTGTTCGCGTACGCGCGGGCGGCGCTCGGACGCGGTCCGGGATTCATCGCCGGGTGGATGGCGATGCTCGACTATCTGCTGATCCCGGCCGTCGCCTACCTGTTCTGCGGGATCGCGATGAATGCGCTGGTGCCGGAGGTCTCGCGCTGGGTGTGGACGGCGCTCGCGGTGCTCGTCACGACGGCGCTCAACCTGACGGGCGTGCGGACCGCCGCGAGGGTCGGTTTCCTGGTGCTCGTCATGGAGATCGTGGTGCTGCTCGTCTTCATCGTGGCGGCGGTGGTGGTGCTCGTACGGGACGGGGCGCAGCGCGGGTGGCTGTCGCCGTTGACGGGCGACGGGGGGTTCGCGCTGTCGGCGGTGATCGGGGCGGTGTCGATCGCGGTGCTGTCGTTTCTGGGCTTCGACGCGATCGCCTCGTTCACGGAGGAGGTGACCGGGGGTTCGGCGAAGGTGGCGCGGGCCGTGCTGTTCTGTCTGGCGCTCGCGGGTTCGCTGTTCATCGCGCAGACGTATCTGGTGGCGCTGCTCGAACCCGTGTCGTCGGCGCAGCTCGCCGCCGAGCCCGCCAGGCAGGGCTCGGCCTTCTACGACGCGGTGGATGTCTCGGTCGGTACGTGGCTGCACGACCTGGTCGCGGTCAGCAAGGCGATCGGTGCGGCCTTCGCCGCGCTGGCCGGGCAGGCCGCGGCGGGGCGGCTGCTGTTCGCGATGGGCCGCGACCGGCGCCTGCCGGGGCTGCTCGCGCGCACGGACTCCGGGGTTCCGCGGGTGGCTCTGTCGATCGCCGCGGTGATCACGCTGGTCGCGGCGGTGTGGGCGGCCTCGCGGGATGACGGGATGGACCATCTGGTGTCGGTGGTGGACATCGGCGCGCTGGTGGCGTTCACGATGCTGCACGCCTCGGTGGTGGCGTGGTTCGCCGTGCACAAGCGGGGCGGGACGGTGAGCTGGTGGCGGCATGTGCTCGTGCCGGTGCTCGGGGCGGGGATCGCGGTCGCGGTGATCGTGGAGGCCTCGCGAGCGGCGCAGGTGGTGGGGGCGTGCTGGCTGGTGGTGGGGCTCGGGGTGCTGGTGGTGCAGCGGGGGCGGGCGGTGGGTGAGGGGACGGGCTGAGCGGCCGAATGCGCGGCCGCACGGCACAGTCCGCCGCGCCACGCACGGTCCGGGCCCGCCACCGCGCACGGTCCGGGTCCGCCACCGCGCACGGCCCGAGTCCCCGGCCCGGTCCGAGTCTCCGGCGCGGCCCGCCGCCGCGCACCGCCCACCGCCGCGTGCAACGCCCGCGGCCGCGCACCGCCCGTGTCAGTGCGCGCCGATACGCTCCTACGCATGGCTCTCAACACGTCCGCCGACGCACCACTGCCCGTGGGTGAGGTCTCGCGCCTCATCGGGGGGTGGATCGACCGGCTCGGGTCGGTGTGGGTCGAGGGGCAGATCACCCAGCTGTCGCGGCGGCCCGGCGCCGGCGTCGTGTTCCTGACGCTGCGCGATCCCTCGCATGACATCTCCGTGAGCGTCACCTGCTTCCGGAGCGTCTTCGACGCGGTCGCCGATGTCGTCTCCGAGGGCGCGCGGGTCGTCGTCCTCGCGAAGCCGGAGTGGTACGCGCCGAGGGGGCAGCTCTCGCTGCGGGCCGCCGAGATACGACCGGTCGGCGTCGGTGAGCTCCTCGCGCGGCTCGAGCAGCTGAAGAAGTCGCTTGCGGGTGAGGGGCTCTTCGCGGCCGAGCGGAAGCGGCGGCCGCCGTTCCTGCCGCAGCTGATCGGGCTCGTCTGCGGGCGCGCCTCGGCGGCCGAGCGGGACGTGCTGGAGAACGCGCGGCACCGGTGGCCCGCGGTGCGTTTCGAGGTACGGAACGTGGCCGTGCAGGGCGTGCACGCGGTGCCGCAGGTGGTGCAGGCCGTCAAGGAGCTCGACGAGCTGGACGGCGTGGACGTGATCATCGTGGCGCGGGGCGGCGGCAGCGTCGAGGACCTGCTGCCGTTCTCCGACGAACAGCTCGTACGGGCGGTCTCCGCCTGCCGTACGCCGGTGGTGTCCGCGATCGGGCACGAGCCGGACACTCCGCTGCTCGACCTCGTGGCGGACCTCAGGGCCTCCACGCCCACGGACGCGGCGAAGAAGGTCGTGCCCGATGTGGGCGAGGAGCTGGAGCGGGTTCGGTTGATACGGGACCGGGCGCGGCGGTCCGTTCGGGCGCTGCTCGACCGGGAGGAGCGCGGGCTCGCGCTGGCGCTGTCCCGACCGGTGATGAAGCATCCGCAGCGGATGGTGGAGGAGCGCGAGCAGCAGGTCGAGCAGCTGCTCGAACGCGGCAGGCGCACGCTGGGACATCTGCTCGACCGCGCGGACTCCGAGCTCGCGCACACCCGGGCGCGGGTGGTGGCGCTGTCCCCCGCGGCGACGCTGCGGCGGGGGTATGCGGTGCTGCAGCGGGAGGACGGCGCGGTGGTGCGGGCTGCCGGTGAGGTGGGGGCGGGTGAGGTGTTGCGGGCGCGGGTCGCGGACGGGGAGTTCACGGTCCGGCGGACCGACGGCGGCGTGCGGGGTTCACAGGGTGAACAGGGTGAACAGGGTGAGATGAACGGTGAGGTGAGCGGCGCATGAGCGTCACGGACGAGGCACTCGGGTACGAGCAGGCCCGCGATGAGCTGGTGGACGTGGTCCGGCGGCTGGAGGCCGGGGGGACGTCCCTGGAGGAGTCGCTCGCGCTGTGGGAGCGCGGGGAGGAACTGGCGAAGGTGTGCCGGCGGTGGCTGGAGGGGGCGCGGGCTCGGCTGGATGCTGCGTTGGCGGCGGAGGGAGACGGCGACGGGGACGGGGACGGGGACGGCGATTAGGCCACGTGTAGGCCCCCGGTCCGATGGACCGGGGGCCTACAGAGGTGCGGCCCGCTCGGGGGTGGCGGGTCAGACCGTCGTGATGACCTCGTCGTACGAGAGGCGGGGGGAACGGGGGAACCAGGCGTCCTCGCCCGGCTTGCCGATGTTGACGACCATCAGCGGGGTGTGGTCGTCGTCCAGGAACTCCTTCTGGACGCCGGTGAAGTCGAGCCCCGTCATCGGGCCCGCGGCCAGCCCGGCCGCACGGACACCGATGATGAAGTACGCGGCCTGCAGCGCGGCGTTGAGCTTCGCCGAGCCCTCACGCACCGGGCGCTCCGCGAAGAACGCGTCCTTGGCCTGCGGGAAGTGCGGGAACAGCGCGGGCAGTTCCTCGTGGAACTCGTTGTCCGCGGAGAGGATCGCGACCAGCGGGGCGGCGGCGGTCTTCGGCTGGTTGCCCTCGGCCATGTGCCGGACGAGGCGCTCGCGGGCCTCGGCGGAGCGGACGAGGGTGATGCGCAGCGGCGACTGGTTGAAGGCCGTGGGGCCGTACTTCACCAGGTCGTAGATCGCCTGGACCTGCTCGTCGGTCACCGGCTCGTCGGTGAAGGTGTTGGCGGTGCGGGCCTCGCGGAAGAGGAGGTCCTGGGCGGCGGCGTCGAGTGCGAGGGTCATGGCGAGGCAACCTTTTCGAGCGGTACGGGGTGGGGGCGACCGGTCCAGATCGGGTCGAAGAGGACCGAATCGGTCAGATCGGGTCGAATCCGACTTGATCGATCATCGATCACCGATGAGGGCCGATCGGTCGGGCCGACGTCTACGACCATAAGAGGGTTACGTTGAAAGTTCAACCACTGACCGGGGGAAGGTGACCCGCTTCACATCTCCCGTACCGGGTCGGACCCTCGGCCCCGCACCGATGGGCGCCCTCAGCCCTGCTCCGGCGGCGCCGGCCGCAGCGCCTCGGCCACCTCCGTCAGGCGGGCCTGCGAACCGCTGCCCGTGACCAGGGTGGTCGCGCCGTTCTCCTGCAGTACGAGCGCGTCATAGGACTCGCCCTCGTACCACTTCCACTCCTTGCCGCCGATCCGCTCGGTCTCCCCGGTGTCCTTCGCGTCCTGGCTCTTCGACTCGATGAACGGCTCGGGCTTGCCGGAGGTCTGCTCGACCGCCACGTACTTGCCGTCGGGGGCATGGAAGCCGAGGTGCCAGTGCTCGCCCTCGGCGCCCCTGTAACGGACGGAGGTCGCCACCCATTCCTCGGACAGGCCCTGCGGGGCGAGCAGCGGGTAGGACGCCGCGCGGGACGCCGTCGACAGCGGGACGGTGTAGTCGACCCGCTTCGGCGGGGGCGTCGATTCGTCGTGCGGGATGAAGATGTAGATCACCGCGACGACCGCGCCGATGACCGCCAGGGACAGCACCATGTCCCGGACCGTCTGAACCATGCTCTTGCCTCTGCTACCTGCCACCCGCCCATGGTCTCAGGTCCCCGCGGACGACTTGTGCGCAGGTGGGCGTCGGCCTTGTGCGCAGGCGGGCGTCGGCCTTGTACGCAGGTGGGCGAAGGCGCCTACTCCGCTCAGACGTGACCCCGTCTGCTCAAAATGTCGACGTACCGATAGAGTCCTCGGGTACATACCCTCATCCGGCCGTCGCGTCGCTGTTCCCCAGAGAGGTTCGCTCCGATGACCGAGCATCATCACCACCTGCCCTCCGAACTCGTCGTCTCCTCCGAGGCCCCCGACCGCAACCTCGCGCTCGAACTCGTCCGCGTCACGGAGGCCGCCGCCATGGCCGCGGGCCGCTGGGTCGGCCGCGGCGACAAGAACGGCGCCGACGGTGCGGCAGTGCGGGCCATGCGTGCGCTGGTCTCGACCGTCTCGATGAACGGCGTCGTCGTCATCGGCGAGGGCGAGAAGGACGAGGCGCCGATGCTCTTCAACGGGGAGCGGGTCGGTGACGGGACCGGCGCCGAGTGCGATATCGCCGTGGACCCGATCGACGGCACGAGCCTCACGGCGAAGGGCATGCCGAACGCGGTGGCCGTGCTCGCCGCCGCGGACCGGGGCACGATGTTCGACCCCTCGGCCGTGTTCTACATGGACAAGCTGGTCACGGGGCCCGAGGCCGCGGACTACGTCGACATCAACGCGCCCGTTTCGGTGAACATCCGGCGGGTCGCCAAGGCGAAGAACGTCGCCCCCGAGGACGTGACGGTCGTCATCCTCGACCGTCCCCGCCACGAGGGGATCATCAAGGAGATCCGCGAGACCGGCGCCCGGATCAAGCTGATCTCGGACGGTGACGTGGCCGGCTCCATCCTCGCGGTGCGCGAGGGCACGGGTGTCGACCTGCTGCTCGGCATCGGCGGTACGCCCGAGGGCATCATCTCCGCCTGCGCCATAAAGTGCCTCGGCGGTGTGATCCAGGGGAAGCTGTGGCCCAAGGACGAGGCGGAGCGGCAGCGCGCGATCGACGCGGGGCACGACCTGGACCGTGTGCTGAGCACGGACGACCTGGTCTCCGGTGAGAACGTCTTCTTCGTCGCCACGGGCATCACGGACGGCGAGCTGCTGCGCGGCGTGCGCTACAGCTCCGAGTCGGCGACGACGTCGTCGCTGGTGATGCGGTCGAAGTCCGGCACGATCCGGCAGATCGACTCCGAGCACCGACTCTCGAAGCTGCGGGCCTACAGCGCGATCGACTTCGACCGCGCCAAGTAGGGCTTCACTCCGGGGTACGTGGGAGCGCCGACCCCACGTACCCCGTCGTCACCCCGCCGCGGCTATGCGGCTCGCCGCTCGGGCCGCCTGCTGGAGGTCCAGGTCCCGTCGGCGGCGGCGGGCCAGGACGACGCGGCGTTCGGCGGCGGTGAGCCCGCCCCAGACTCCGTAGGGCTCGGGCTGCAGCAAGGCGTGTTCGCGGCACTCGACCATCACGGGACAGCGGGCGCAGACACGCTTCGCGGCCTGTTCGCGGGAGAGGCGGGCCGCCGTGGGCTCCTTCGAGGGGGCGAAGAAGAGTCCGGCTTCGTCCCGCCGGCAGACCGCTTCGCTGTGCCATGGGACTTCCGAATCACGCGTCGGCACCCTCTGGGTCGGGATCGCGGTGACCGGAAGGGACTGATGCGGAGGGTGCTGCACGGTCTACTCCTGACGACGGATTCGCAAGCGAGTGACGATGCAGCAGCCCTACCCGCTGTGCGCGGGCCTATGCACAGCGTTCCGATCAGCGGAAGCCGCCGATGATTACCGGCCAGTTGGCGAAACGTTCGGTCCCCCTTCTCAGCCCAGGTGCTTGCGCATGTGCCGGGCCACCGTGTGCCCCACGTACTTGTGCAGATCGTGGATCAGCTTCCCCCGCTTCGGCTTCGCCTCGATGCTGCCCAGCACCGCGTACCCGTCGACGAAGACGACGGGCGCACCGGTCTCGCCGGAGTCCAGGGCCTCGACCTCGAAGTTCCCGAAGATGCCGCTGCCGGAGCCGCGCAGCGACACGTTCTCGGGGACGCGTACCTCGACGTTGCCGAAGACCGAGACCGCCTTGATGACCACCTGCTGGTACTCGAAGATCGCCTCGGTGAGGTCGATCTCGACATTGCCGAAGACGGCGTACGCGTGGGTCCTGCGGCCCACCCGCCAGCGCCCCTTGCGGGTGCTGGAGGAGAAGACGGCGACGAGGTTCTCGTCGGGGGCCAGGGGCACCGCGCCCGGGGCCGGCTGGTGGCCGACGGGGGCGGCGGGGCGCGCGGAGTGGTCCGCGTGGGCGGAATGCGCAAGGTGGGCGGCGGGCAGGTCCGCGACGTACGGCTCCAGCTCGGCGACCGTCTTGGCCTGATACACCCCCTCCAGACGCTCGGCGTGCTCGTCCGCGGTGAGCCTCCCCTCGGCGAGCGCGGCCGCGAGGATCTCGGCGGTCCGGTCGCGGTCCGCGTCCGAGGCGCGCAGTCCCGCGGGGGCCTTCTCGGTCAGGTCCGGGCTCGGGGCGCCCGGCCCCTCCTTGGCGTGCTTTTCGAGGTCCACCGCCTCAGCATACGAAACGCGATAGATCGCGACTACCCCGTAAGCGCGGCAACTGAGCCTTACCTCACAAGTTCAGGGACGCCCCCGGGTCCTACCCTTAGGGGTGCTGGCCAACAGGACGTCCAGCCGCTGTCTGCGTTGTTGATTAGAGGAATGGCCAACCCATGGCATCCAGCCCCCGCCCGACCCGCCCTGCGTTCGCGTACACCGATCTGCTCCCCACCGGTGAGGACGCCACCCCGTACCGCCTGGTGACCTCGGAGGGTGTCTCGACCGTCGAGGGTCCGGACGGCCGGACGTTCCTCAAGGTGGAGCCGGAGGCGCTGCGCAAGCTCGCCGAGGAGGCCATCCACGACATCCAGCACTACCTGCGCCCGGCACACCTCGCGCAGCTGCGCCGGATCATCGACGACCCGGAGGCGAGCGGCAACGACAAGTTCGTCGCCCTCGACCTCCTGAAGAACGCGAACATCGCCGCGGCCGGTGTGCTGCCGATGTGCCAGGACACCGGTACCGCGATCGTCATGGGCAAGCGCGGCCAGAACGTGCTGACCGAGGGCGGCGACGAGAAGTCGCTCTCCAAGGGCATCTACGACGCGTACCAGAACCTGAACCTGCGCTACTCGCAGATGGCCCCGCTGAACATGTGGGACGAGAAGAACACCGGCTCCAACCTGCCCGCGCAGATCGAGCTGTACGCGACCGACGGCGGCGCGTACAAGTTCCTGTTCATGGCGAAGGGCGGCGGCTCGGCGAACAAGTCCTTCCTCTACCAGGAGACGAAGGCGGTCCTGAACGAGGCCTCCATGATGAAGTTCCTGGAGGAGAAGATCCGTTCGCTGGGCACGGCCGCCTGCCCGCCGTACCACCTGGCGATCGTCGTCGGCGGTACGAGCGCCGAATACGCCCTGAAGACCGCCAAGTACGCCTCCGCGCACTACCTCGACGAGCTGCCCGCCGAGGGCAGCGAGCTGGGCCACGGCTTCCGCGACAAGGATTTGGAGGAGAAGGTCTTCGAGCTGACGCAGAAGCTCGGGATCGGCGCGCAGTTCGGCGGCAAGTACTTCTGCCACGACGTGCGCGTGGTGCGTCTGCCGCGGCACGGCGCCTCCTGCCCGGTCGCGATCGCGGTGTCCTGCTCGGCGGACCGCCAGGCGCAGGCGAAGATCACGGCGGAGGGTGTGTTCCTGGAGGAGCTGGAGCGTGACCCGGCGCGCTTCCTGCCGGAGACGACCGACGAGCACCTGGCCACCGAGGGCGCCGAGGAGGACGTCGTACGCATCGACCTCAACCAGCCGATGGAGACCATCCTCGCCGAGCTCACCAAGTACCCGGTGAAGACCCGTCTCTCGCTGACCGGCCCGCTGGTCGTGGCGCGCGACATCGCGCACGCGAAGATCAAGGAGCGGCTCGACGCGGGCGAGGAGATGCCGCAGTACCTGAAGGACCACCCGGTGTACTACGCGGGTCCGGCGAAGACCCCCGAGGGCTACGCGTCCGGTTCGTTCGGGCCGACGACGGCCGGGCGGATGGACAGTTACGTGGAGCAGTTCCAGGCGGCCGGCGGCTCGAAGGTGATGCTCGCGAAGGGCAACCGCTCCCAGCAGGTCACGGACGCCTGCGATGCGCACGGCGGCTTCTACCTGGGCTCGATCGGCGGTCCGGCGGCGCGGCTCGCGCAGGACTGCATCAAGAAGGTCGAGGTCGTCGAGTACGAGGAGCTCGGCATGGAGGCCGTGTGGAAGATCGAGGTCGAGGACTTCCCGGCGTTCATCGTGGTCGACGACAAGGGCAACGACTTCTTCCAGGAGCCCGCCCCCGCGCCGACGTTCACGTCGATTCCGGTACGGGGTCCGGGGCTGGCGTGACACGCGGTCCGGGACCGGCGTGACACAGGGTCCGGGACCGGCGTGACACAGGGCCCGGGGCGCGCCTGAGAGCGTCACCCGGCGACCGCCGACCGTCACTCGTTCGGGGCGGCACGGAACATCCGTGCCGCCCCGAACGCTGTACGGGTATGAGCGAATACCGGACCGAGCACGACTCGATGGGCGAGGTGCGCGTCCCCGCGCACGCCAAGTGGCGGGCGCAGACCCAGCGCGCGGTGGAGAACTTCCCGGTCTCCGGGCAGCGCATCGAGCGCGCCCACATCCGGGCGCTCGCGCAGGTCAAGGGCGCGGCGGCGAAGGTGAACGCCTCGCTGGGCGTCGTCGACAAGGAGATCGCCGAGGCCATCGCGTCCGCGGCCGCGGAGGTCGCGGAGGGCCGCTGGGACGAGCACTTCCCGGTGGACGTCTTCCAGACCGGGTCCGGCACCTCCTCCAACATGAATACGAACGAGGTGATCGCGACCCTGGCGAGCGAGCGCCTGGGCGACGGCCGCGAGGTCCATCCCAACGACCATGTGAACGCCTCGCAGTCCTCCAACGACGTCTTCCCCTCCTCGATCCACATCGCCGCCACCGAGGCGGTGACGCGGGATCTGATCCCCGCCCTCGAACACCTGGAGGCCGCACTCGGACGCAAGTCGGCCGAGTTCGCGCAGGTGGTGAAGTCGGGGCGTACGCATCTGATGGACGCCACCCCGGTCACGCTGGGCCAGGAGTTCGGCGGGTACGCGGCCCAGGTCCGTTACGGCGTCGAGCGCTTGCGGGCCTCGCTCCCCCGGCTCGCGGAACTGCCGCTCGGCGGGACCGCGGTGGGCACGGGCATCAACACACCGCCCGGCTTCTCGGCCGCGGTGATCGCCGAGGTGGCGGACGCCACCGGGCTCCCGCTGACCGAGGCGCGCGATCACTTCGAGGCGCAGGGCGCGCGGGACGCCCTGGTGGAGACCTCGGGCCAGCTGCGGACCGTCGCGGTCGGCCTCACGAAGATCGCCAATGATCTGCGGTGGATGGCATCGGGCCCGCGCACCGGGCTCGCGGAGATCAACCTGCCGGATCTGCAGCCGGGTTCCTCGATCATGCCCGGCAAGGTGAATCCGGTGATCCCGGAGGCCGTGCTGATGGTCGCCGCGCAGGTGCAGGGCAATGACGTGACGGTCTCGGTGGCGGGCGCGGCCGGGAACTTCGAGCTCAATGTGATGCTGCCGGTGCTCGCCAAGAACGTCCTGGAATCCGTCCGTCTCCTCGCGAACGCCTCCCGGCTGCTCGCCGACCGCACGGTGGACGGGATCACGGCGAACCCCGAGCGCGCCCGTGAGTACGCCGAGTCCTCGCCCTCCGTCGTGACCCCGCTGAACAAGTACATCGGATACGAGGAGGCCGCCAAGGTCGCCAAGAAATCCCTCGCGGAGCGGAAGACGATCCGTCAGGTCGTCCTCGAATCCGGCTATGTCGAGCGCGGAGCGCTCACCGAGCAGCAGCTCGACGAGGCGCTGGACGTGCTGCGGATGACGCGGCCGTGAACCGAGGTCACGCCCGTGGCCGGGGTCACGGGCGACACCCTCGTAATATCTGTTCATGAACGAGGACGGGATCGCCGCGGACGAAGCGGGCCAAGTGGAGCGCTGGGCTCCGGGGAGCCACATCCTGTGGCGCTACCGGGAGAACGGCGGCGCCCGCATCCACATCTGCCGCCCGGTGACCGTCGTACGCGATACGGCGGAGCTGCTCGCCGTCTGGATGGCGCCCGGCACCGAATGCGTACGGCCGGTGCTCGCCGACGGGACGCCCGTGCACCACGAGCCGCTGGCCACGCGCTATACGAAGCCGCGGACCGTGGTGCGCGACCGGTGGCACGGCACGGGGGTCCTGAAGCTGGCGCGGCCCGGTGAGCCGTGGTCGGTCTGGCTGTTCTGGGAGCAGGGCTGGCGGTTCAAGAACTTCTACGTCAACCTCGAACAGCCGCTGGCCCGTTGGGAGGGCGGGGTGGACTCCGAGGACCACTTCCTCGACATCTCCGTGCACCCGGACCGCAGCTGGCACTGGCGGGACGAGGACGAGTTCGCCGAGGCGCAGCGGGTCGGCCTGATGGGCGCCCGGCAGGCACGCGCGGTGCGGGAGTCGGGGCTTGCGGCCGTCGAGGTCGTACGGGCCTGGGGGCCGCCGTTCGCGGACGGCTGGCCGCGGTGGCGACCCGAGCCGGGGTGGCGCAGGCCGGTTCTGCCGGAGGACTGGGATCGTACGCCCGCGCATGTGTCCACATGAGACCCTTGATGCGCCCCCATGCATCAAACGTAGGATCAACGTCCGGAACCATGACTCCCTGAATGCAGGATGGAAGCGCTGATTCGCGGGACCGGCACGCGGCTTGACGGAGCGTCACCGAGGGGCGGCGAGACGTGAACCGAGGCAGTGTGCCGGGCTCGATCGACGGACGGATTCGACACGCGTGACGGAGCACCCCACCTCCCACGACGGCGGCCATGCGATGGCCCCCGGCGCCAGCGGCCCCGCGGAACCTCGCGGGGTGGTGATGCCTTCCCGGATTCCTGCCCAGGACGGGGGCGCCACGCTGGGCTTACCCGCCCAGGGCGACCGCGGCGCCGAGCGCTCCGGTACGGAGCACGCGCAGGTGCCCGAGCAGCCGACGGGATCCGAGGCCAGGCCCGGTCCGCGCCCGTCCGCCGCTCCGGGCCGCGCGAAGGGGCGCGGCAAGTCCGGTGCGCGCGGCGGCGGGAAGAGCCGCCGCGAGGGCGGCAAGACGGCCCGGAGCCAGGACGAGGCCGCGGCCCGTAGCCAGGACGGGACCGCGGCTCGGCGTCAGGACGGGGCGGTCCCCCGGCACCAGGACGGGACAGCTCCCCGGCACCAGGGCGGCGCCCCGGCGTGCCGTAAGGACGGCGATCCGGCGGCGCGCCCCGGAGGCGACGCGGACGGGCACGAGGGCCGCGAGGACACCGCGTCCCGGAGCGAGATCGCCGCGGCCACACGCGCCACGGAGCGGCTGCGTTTCGTGGGCTCCGCGACCCGGCGGATCGCCCGCGGCATGGACCTCGACGAGATCGTGCTCGGCCTGTGCCGCTCGACCGTGCCGACGTTCTCCGACTCGATCCTGGTCTATCTGCGCGATCCGCTGCCGGTCGGCGAGGAACGCCCCGTGGGCCCGGTGGTGCTGCGGCTGCGCCGCACCGACCGGATACCCGACGCTCCCGAGGACGCCGAGGACTCCGTCACCGACGGCGTCCTGCAGCCCGTGCTCCAACTGCAGCCGGACGTCGGCCCGGCCGCCGAACTGTGCCAGGTACGCAGGGGCGGCTCGCTCGCCGAGGTGCTGCGCGGGGTGCGGCCGGTGTTCGGGGAGTCGGCGGCCGCCCGCGAGGCGCTGCCCGAACTGCTCGGCGTGGACCGCTCCCTGCCGGATCCGCACCGGGTGATCCTGGCGCCGCTGCGCGGCCACCGTCGGGTGATCGGGGCGGCCGTGTTCCTGCGCCGCCCGGACCGGCCCGCCTTCGAGGTGGAGGATCTGCTCGTCGCGGCACAACTCGCGACCCACACCGCGCTCGGCATCGACAAGGCCGTCCTCTACGGGCGCGAGGCCTATATCGCCGACGAGCTGCAGCGCACGATGCTGCCCGAGACCCTGCCGCAGCCGACGGGCGTACGGCTCGCCAGCCGCTATCTGCCGGCCGCCGAGACCGCGCGGGTCGGCGGCGACTGGTACGACGCGATCCCGCTGCCCGGCAGCCGGGTCGCCCTCGTCGTCGGTGACGTCATGGGGCACTCCATGACCAGCGCGGCCATCATGGGCCAGCTGCGGACCACCGCGCAGACGCTGGCGGGCCTCGACCTGCCGCCGCAGGAGGTCCTGCACCACCTCGACGAACAGGCCCAGCGGCTCGGCTCCGACCGGATGGCGACCTGCATGTACGCGGTGTACGACCCGGTCGCGCACCGCATCACCATCGCCAACGCCGGGCACCCGCCGCCGGTGCTGCTGCACACGGGCGGGCGGGCGGAGGTGCTGCGGGTGCCCGCCGGGGCGCCGATCGGGGTCGGCGGGGTGGACTTCGAGGCGGTCGAGCTCGACGCCCCGTCGGGCGCGACGCTGCTCCTCTACACGGACGGTCTGGTCGAATCCCGGCTACGGGACGTGTGGACCGGGATCGAACAGCTCCGCGAACGCCTCGCGGCAGCCGCGGAGCTGACCGGCCCCGACCACTCGCCGCCGCTCGAAGCACTGTGCGACGACGTGCTCGACATGCTCGGGCCCGGCGACCGCGATGACGACATCGCGCTGCTCGCCGCGCGCTTCGACGGGATCGCGCCGAGCGATGTCGCCTACTGGCATCTGGACCCCGAGGACTCCGCGCCCTCGCGCGCACGACGGCTCGCACGGCGGGCGCTGGTGCGCTGGGGGCTCTCCTCGCATACGGACGCCGTGGAACTCCTGGTGAGCGAGGTCGTGACGAACGCGGTCCGGTACGCCTCGCGCCCGGTCACGCTGCGGCTGCTGCGGACGGATGTGCTGCGCTGCGAAGTCGTCGACGACGTCCCGCAGTTGCCGCGCCTGCGCCAGGCCCGGGCCACGGACGAGGGCGGCCGGGGCCTGTATCTCGTCAACCGGATGGCCCGGCGGTGGGGAGCCACGCGGCTGTCCACGGGCAAGGTGGTGTGGTTCGAGCTGAACCGGTAGCCCCGGCCGACGTACGGGCCGGGGTGCGGAACCGGCACGGACCACGACAGGCGCCCCGGACCGGGATGGTCCGGGGCGCCTCTCATGCACCGCTCAGGGTTCAGCCGGTTCTGGGTTTCCAGCCGCCGTTGCCGTTGCCGTCGCCCTCGGTGTCGCCCGTGGACGACGGGTCCGGGTCGATGGGCGGCTCGATCGTGGACGGGCCGCCCGTCGGCTTGCCCGTCTCCGGATCCGTGGGCTCGATCGTCTCCGTCGGCGGGGCCTGGGTCTCCGTCGGCGGGTCCGACGGCTCCTCCGACGGATCCGGGGCCTCGGTCGTCGGGGCCTCGGTGGTCGGCTCCTGGGTGGTCGGCTCGGAGGTGGGGCCCATCTCCGCCTCCAGGTCGAACTTCGCGTCGGAGCCGCCGTTCAGGGCGCCCAGGGTGTACTCGGCCCAGATCTCGGCGGGGAAGCCCGCACCGTGGGTCGCAGGACGGCCGCCCGCGCCGTACAGCGGGACATGGTTGCCGGCCTTGGCCGGCTTGTCCTCGGACGTCTTGAGACCGCCACCGCCCTCGGGCGCCTCGCCGTAGAGGCCCACGACGGTGACGAGTTCGGGGGTGTAGCCCGCGAAGAGCGCCGAGACGTTCTCATCGGTCGTACCGGTCTTGCCCGCGGCCTCGTACTTGCCCGCGTACTGTCCGCGCAGGACGGTCGCACCCGTACCGCCGTCGTTGGTCACGCCCTGCAGGACCGCGGTGACGGTGTCGGCGGTCTGCCGGCTGATCGCCGGGCCGTTGTCGTAGTCGGGGATCCACTCGCCCTCCTCCGCGTGCTCCACCGACTTGATGATCGACGGTGTGACCTTCTTGCCGTGCGCGGCGAAGGTGGAGTACACCCCGGCCAGGTCGTAGGGGCTCGCCTCCATGGAACCGAGGGTCATGGCGGCGTACGGCTTGAACTCCCGCATGCCCAGATTGGTCGCGGTCTCCACGACCTTGTCCATGCCCACATCGGCGCCCATGGCCGCGAAGACGGAGTTGGTGGAGTGGTTCATGGCGGTCTGGACGGTGATGGGGCCGTAGTTCGTGCCGCCCTCGTTCGGCGGATCGTAGATCGCGCCGCCGGGGAACTCGACCTCCACTTCGCTGTCGCCGTCGTAGACCGTGTTCGGCGTGATCGGCTCGCCGTCCTTGTCCAGCGACGCGTTCTCCAGGGCGGAGGCCAGGATGACCGGCTTGAAGGTCGATCCTGGCTGGTAGTCGCGGCGGGTGGCGTTCGACCTCTCGTGCTTCAGGAAGTCCTCGCCGCCGTAGAGCGCGACCACCTTGCCCGTCTTCGGGTCCACGGAAACGGCACCGGCCTGCACGGCCGCGTCGACCTTGCGCTTCTTCGGGTCGAGCTGCGAGGTCAGCTTCTTCTTGACGGCCTTCTCCAGGGCCTTCTGCTTCTTCGGATCGATGGCGAGCTGGATGGTCCAGCCGCCCTGGTCGATCTTGTTGTAGGCCTCGTTGACGTCGAGGTCGTACTTCTTCATCAGATGGCGGGCGAGCTCGTCCTTCGCCGCGCGGATGTGGTAGCCGTTCTGGCCCTCGTGGCCCGGGGCCTGCTTGGGCTTCTGCGGCTCCTGGAACTTCTGCTCGGCGCGCTCGCTCTTGCTGAGCCAGCCCATCTCGACCATGTTGTCGAGGGCGTAGGCCCAGCGGTCCTTGGCGAGCTTCTTGCCCGTCTCGGAGGCGATCGCCCAGTCGTACTGGTTCGGCGCCTGGAGCAGGGCGGCGAGATAGGCGCCCTGGGAGAGGGTCAGGTCCTGCGCGTCCACGCCGTAGTAGGCCTGGGCGGCGGCTTGGATGCCGTTGACGCCTCGGCCGAAGTAGCTGGTGTTCAGGTAGCCCGCGAGGATTTCGTCCTTGGAGATCTGGCGGTCGATCTTGAGGGCGATCACCAGTTCCTGGACCTTGCGGCTGACCGTCTGCTCCTGGGTCAGGTAGTAGTTCTTGACGTACTGCTGGGTGATCGTCGAGCCGCCCTGCTTGCCCTTGCCCATGAGCGTGTTGAGGACACCGCGGGTCGTGCCCTTGATGTCGACGCCGGGGTCCTTGTAGAAGGTCTTGTTCTCGGCGGCGACGACGACGTGCTGGACGTCCTTCGGGATCTTGCTGAGGTCGACGATCTCGCGCTTGGTGTCGCCCACGTTGGCGATCGTCTTGCCGTTGATGTCCTTGTAGACGTTGCTCTGCAGTTCCGCAGCGTCGTTGGGGTTCGGGATGTCCACGTACATGTAGAGACCGACGGCCGCGCCCATGCAGAGGAGGATCAGGCCGAAGAGCGTGCCGACGACCTTCTTCCACGTGAATATTCGACGCAGGAGGCTGCGCTCGCTGCCACGCGAGGCGGCCCGGCGCCGGTCGGCCCGGCCGCCGGCCGACGGCGAAGTCTGTGCTCGGCGGGCACCGCCGCCACGCTGCCTCGCTCGTCTGTCTTCCGCTCGGCCCATGGTTCGCGTAGCTCCAGTCGTGTTCTCGGCTTCCCCCCGGGTCAGCTCTGAAAGCTAACACCGCAGGTGGGGGCAAAGGGATTACGATCCGCCCTTTTACGGACGTGACAATCAGCACCTGTTCCTACTGGAACCGACCATCGAACGGGTCGAACGGTTGCTCTTCCGGATGTGAAGGATCAACTTCGGCAGGTCCGGACATCCGTTTTGCGGTAGTTGAGCAGCATTGGCGCGGAGTCACAGCATGCGGCGCCGGTCTCACCCGCACGCCCGGGCGCCACCCGAGGCCCGTATACACACCGTGTATACGTGGTGTGTATAGTCCCCGGCATGAGTATCGGACACACCCTGCTCGGCCTGCTGGAGAGCGGCCCCCGGCACGGGTACGACCTGAAGCGGGCCTTCGACGAGAAGTTCGGGCATGACAAGCCGTTGCACTACGGGCAGGTCTACTCGACGATGTCGCGACTGCTGAAGAACGGGCTTGTCGAGGTCGACGGGGTCGAGGCCGGGGACGGGCCCGAGCGGAAGCGGTATGCGATCACCGAGGCCGGGATCACCGATGTCGACCGGTGGCTCGCGGCGCCCGAGAAGCCCGAGCCGTACCTCTCCTCGACCCTGTACACGAAGGTCGTACTCGCGCTGCTCACCGGACGCGATGCCGCCGACCTGCTCGACACGCAGCGCGCCGAGCATCTGCGGATGATGCGGATGCTGACCGAGCGCAAGCGCAAGGGCGATCTCGCGGACAAGCTGATCTGCGATCACGCCCTGTTCCACCTCGAAGCCGATCTGCGCTGGCTGGAGCTGACCGCCGCCCGCCTCGACAAGCTCGCCCAGGAGGTGGCCGCCCGATGAGCCAGAGCCAGAGCCAGAGCCACAGCCACAGCCACAGCCACAGCCCTGCGAACGCCCCCGCCGGTTCCCTGCTCACCGCGCAGGATCTGCACAAGACCTACGGCCCGACCAACGCGCTCGACGGCGCCTCCTTCTCCATCCACCCCGGCGAGGTCGTCGCCGTCATGGGCCCCTCGGGCTCGGGCAAGTCGACGCTCCTTCACTGTCTCGCCGGCATCGTGACGCCGGACGCCGGCAGCATCACGTACGACGGGCGTGAGCTGAGTGCGATGAGCGACGGCCGGCGCAGCGCGCTGCGGCGCTCGGAGTTCGGCTTCGTCTTCCAGTTCGGGCAG
This sequence comes from Streptomyces lothianensis, assembly GCF_047779955.1. Classification (NCBI taxonomy): domain Bacteria; kingdom Bacillati; phylum Actinomycetota; class Actinomycetes; order Kitasatosporales; family Streptomycetaceae; genus Streptomyces; species Streptomyces lothianensis. The sequence continues at coordinate 18,702 of NZ_JBLMKT010000016.1, forward strand.
CTCGTGCCGGAGCTGAGCTGTGTCGAGAACGTCGCGCTTCCGCTGCGGCTCGCCGGCACGAAGCGCAAGGAGGCCGAGCGGGCCGCGCTGCAGTGGATGGAGCGCCTGGAGGTCGACGATCTCGCGAAGAAGCGGCCCGGTGAGGTCTCCGGCGGTCAGGGTCAGCGGGTCGCCGTGGCGCGGGCGCTGGTGACCGGGCCGCGGGTGCTGTTCGCGGACGAGCCGACCGGTGCGCTCGACTCACTCAACGGCGAGCGGGTGATGCATCTACTCACGGAGGCGGCCCGTTCGGCGAACGCCGCCGTCGTCCTCGTCACGCACGAGGCGCGGGTGGCCGCGTACTCGGACCGCGAGATCGTCGTGCGCGACGGCAGGTCCCGTGACATGGAGCCTGCCCTGTGAACGTCTTGAACTCCTTGAACGCCTGGTCCAGGGACCTGGCCATGGGCGCCAGGTTCGCGGTCACGGGCGGGCGCGAAGGCTGGGTGCGTACGGCGCTGACGGCGCTCGGGGTCGGGCTCGGCGTGACACTGCTGATCGTGACGAGCGCGGTCCCGACCGCCATGCAGGCCCGGGGCGAGCGTGAGGACGCCCGCAACGACATCACGTTCGATGTGACGGTCCCGCCCAAGGGTGAGGACACGCTGGTCCTCGCGCAGGTCGACACGGAGTTCCGCGGCGAGCGCGTACGCGGCCGGATCATGCAGCCCGATGGGCCGAAGGCCCCGCTGCCGCCCGGGGTCACCGCCTTCCCGAAGGACGGCGAGGTCCTCGTCTCGCCCGCGCTCGGCGAGCTGCTGAGGTCGGGGGACGCGGAGCTGCTCGCCGAGCGGATCGACGGGAAGGTCACCGGCACGATCGGGGACGCGGGCCTGATCGGTCCGCACGAGCTCTCGTACATCAAGGGCTCCGACAGCCTCGAGCCCACCGGGTACAGAATCCACCGTCTCGATTCCTTCGGCAGCACCGGGCCGCCCGAGGGGCTCGATCCGCGCCTGATGCTGCTCACGCTGATCATCTTCATCGTGCTGCTCATGCCGGTGGCCGTGTTCATCGCGGCGGCCGTGCGTTTCGGCGGCGAGCGGCGCGACCGCAGGCTCGCCGCGCTGCGGCTGATCGGCGCGGACGGGCGGATGGCGCGCCGGATCGCGGCGGGCGAGGCGGCGATGGGGGCGCTGCTCGGCCTCGTGGTGGGCGCCGGGTTTTTCCTGGTGGCGCGGGAGCTGGCTTCGCGGGTGCGGGTGATGGACATCAGCGTCTTCCCGCACGACCTCACGCCCGCGCCCGCGCTGGTGGCCCTGGTGGCGTTCGCGGTTCCGGCGGCGGCGGTCATGGTGACGCTGTTCGCGCTGCGGGGTGTGCTGATCGAACCGCTCGGTGTGGTCCGCACGGCCAAGCCCTCGCGGCGCAGGCTGTGGTGGCGGCTGCTGCTGCCGCTGGCCGGGCTCGGCCTGCTCTATCCGATGATCGGGCAGGGCAATGACAACGGTGAGTTCAACGAGTGGATGGTCACCGGCGGTGTGGTCCTGCTGCTCGTCGGCATCACGGCCATCCTGCCGTGGCTGGTCGAGGCGGTGGTGGCGCGGCTCGGCGGCGGGCCGGTGTCCTGGCAGCTGGCCGTGCGCAGGATGCAGCTGAGCAGCGGTTCGGCGGCCCGGCTCGTCAACGGCATCGCGGTGGCCGTGGCGGGTGCGATCGCCCTGCAGATGCTGTTCGCGGGGGTCTCGGACTTCTACACGAAGCGGACCGGCGAGGATCCCTCGCAGGCCGACCTCAGCCTCTTCCTCCCGGAGTCGCCGGACGCGTACGGGCAGCTCGCCGAGGAGGTCGAGGCGCTCGGGAGCACGCCGGGCGTCACCGAGGTGATCGCGCCGGTCGTGTTCACGACGATGGGTGAGCGGGCGGTCGAACCCGAGCGCAACGCGACCGTCACGAGCGGGAGTTGCGCGGCCCTGCGCGAGGTGGCCGGACTGCCCTCCTGCGAGGACGGGGATGTGTTCCGGGTCGAGGGCGCCTCGTACGACGAGGACACGCCGAAGCTCGCGCGGAGCGGGAGCACGGTCTTCCTGGATCCGACCTACGGTCCGTTCAAGGGCACGGCCGTCGAATGGCGGCTGCCCGGGTCGATCAAGGTGGCGCAGGTGAAGACCGCGCCGACCGGCGGCGATACGGGCGGGCTGCTCGTCACGCCGAGCGCGCTGCCGAAGGCGGCGCGGGCGTCGCTGACCGGGTCGATGCATGTGCGGCTCGACCCCTCGGTGGCGGACGCGAGCGACGAGGTGCGCACGGCGGTCTCGCGGATCGCGCCGCTCACGGAGGTCCACCAGCTGGCCGCCATGGAACGCTCGCACCAGTTCGACTCGATCCGCACGGGCCTGTTCATCGGTGCGACCTGCGTGCTGCTCCTCATCGGGGCGAGCCTGCTCGTCTCGCAGTTGGAGCAGCTGCGGGAGCGGCAGAAGCTGCTCGCCGCACTGGTGGCCTTCGGGACGCGGCGGCGGACGCTGAGCCTGTCGGTCCTGTGGCAGACGGCGGTCCCGATCACCCTCGGCCTGCTCCTGGCCGCGGTGGTCGGCCTCGGGCTCGGGCTGGTGCTGCTCGGGATGGTCTCGGTGGACGCGGCCGTGAACTGGTCCTCGGTGGTGGCGATGACCGGGGTGGGCGCGGGGGTGGTCCTCGCGGTCACCCTCCTGAGCCTACCGCCGCTGTGGAAGCTGATGCGGCCGGAGGGGCTGCGGACGGAATAGGGGGTGCGCCTGCGGGGGCGGGTGCGGGCCGTTGCGCCTGCGGATGCGGGTGCGGGCCGTTGCGCCTGCGGATGCGGGTGCGGGCCGTTGCGCCTGCGGCGGCTTCTGTCCCCGCCCGCACCTTCCCGAAACCGGGGGCAGCCCCCGGACCCCCCTCATCGCACTCAACGCGCTCGTCGTCAAACGCCGGACGGGCTGAAATCGCCGGCGGGGGTGACGGGGAGCCCCCGTACGGCTGTCCGGAGTTCGTCGGCCAGCTTCGCGTACTCCTCCGACCGCCCGGCCCCCGCCCGCGCCACCAGTGCGATACGGCGCGAGGGGGCCGGGTCCGCGAAGGTGCCGGTCACCAGCTGGGCCGAGCGGGAGGTCTCCACCGGGACGGCCGTGCGCGGCAGCAGCGTCGCGCCGATGCCGCCCGCGACCAGTTGGACCAGCGTCGACAGGCTCGCGGCGGTCGTCGTCACCGGGGCGTCCGCCCGGCCGGCCTCCTGGCAGACGTCGAGGGCCTGGTCGCGCAGGCAGTGCCCTTCGGCCAGCAACAGCAGGTCCAGGTCGCGCAGGACCGTGCGCGGGATGCCCTCGCGGCCGCCCAGCTCGTGCCCGAGCGGGGCCACCAGGACGAAGTCCTCGTCGAAGAGGGGCAGCTCGACCGTGCCGGGCACGCCGAGCGGTACGGCGAGCAGCAGCAGGTCGAGGCGGCCCGAGGTCAGCCCCTCCACGAGGGACGAGGTCTGCTCCTCGTGGACCTGGAGGTCGAGTGCCGGATACTTCTCGCGTACGAGATGGAGGACCGTCGGCAGCAGGTACGGCGCCACCGTCGGGATCACGCCCAGCCTGAGCACTCCCGTGAAGGGCCCCCGTGCGGTGTCGGCGTCCTCGACGAGCTGGTCCACCGCGGCGAGGACGGAGCGCGCCCGCCCCGCGAGCCGCTCGCCGGCCGGGGTGAGCAGCACCTTGCGGGTGGTGCGCTCCACGAGCCGTACTCCCAGCACGTTCTCCAGCGCCAAGAGCGCACCGGAGAGCGCGGGCTGGCTCGTCCCGATCGCGGCGGCCGCGTCCCTGAAGTGCAGATGCTCGGCGACCGCCGCGAAGGCACGCAGCTGCGCGAGCGTCGGCTGCCCGCGGCGCTCACGCGGGTCCCCGTGTCTCACCCCTGCCATGGACGACTCCCTCGGATTGATAACCCCCTCCGATCACGGTGAGCGATTCTAGCTATTTCCGCGATCAGTCCACCCCATGTGAAGATCGGTATCCGTCCAACCCCCTGGAAAGCCCCGAAACGGGCGCTTTCCGCATTGCAAGGAGAGCGTGTGCTCACTGTCGGTGACAAGTTCCCCGCGTTCGAACTGACCGCCTGCGTCTCGCTGGAGAAGGGCAAGGAGTTCGCGCAGATCGACCACAAGACCTACGAGGGCAAGTGGAAGATCGTCTTCGCATGGCCGAAGGACTTCACCTTCGTGTGCCCGACCGAGATCGCCGCCTTCGGCAAGCTCAACGAGGAGTTCGCGGACCGCGACGCGCAGATCCTCGGCTTCTCCGGTGACTCCGAGTTCGTGCACCACGCCTGGCGCAAGGACCACGACGACCTGCGTGACCTGCCCTTCCCGATGATGGCCGACTCGAAGCACGAGCTCATGCGCGAGCTCGGCATCGAGGGCGAGGACGGCTTCGCCAAGCGCGCCGTCTTCATCGTCGACCAGAACAACGAGATCCAGTTCTCCATGGTGACCGCCGGTTCCGTCGGCCGTAACCCCAAGGAGGTCCTGCGGGTCCTCGACGCGCTGCAGACCGACGAGCTCTGCCCGTGCAACTGGACCAAGGGCGAGGACACCCTCGACGCCGGTGCTCTCCTGGCCGGTGAGTGACCTCCATGGCACTCGATGAGCTGAAGTCCGCGCTGCCGGACTACGCCAAGGACCTGAAGCTGAACCTCGGTTCGGTGATCGGGAACTCGGAGCTGCCCAAGCAGCAGCTCTGGGGCACGGTCCTCGCCTGCGCCATCGCCTCCCGCTCGCCGCGCGTCCTGCGCGAGCTGGAGCCCGAGGCGCGCGAGAACCTCTCCGCCGAGGCGTACAACGCCGCCAAGTCCGCTGCCGCGATCATGGCGATGAACAACGTCTTCTACCGCACGCGTCACCTGCTCTCCGACCCGGAGTACGGCACGATGCGCGCCGGTCTGCGGATGAACGTCATCGGCAACCCGGGCGTGGAGAAGGTCGACTTCGAGCTGTGGTCGCTCGCCGTCTCCGCGATCAACGGCTGCGGCCAGTGCCTCGACTCGCACGAGCAGGTGCTCCGCAAGGCCGGTATGGACCGCGAGACGGTCCAGGAGGCCGTGAAGATCGCCGCGGTACTGCAGGCGGTCGGCGCGACGCTGGACGCGGAGGGTGTGCTGGCGGAGGCCGTCGCCACCGTCTGAGCGGTTCGCTCGCGGTATTGCGCGGTCTCGCAGCGATACGCAATACGAAGGGCCCGTCGACCGTTTCGGTCGGCGGGCCCTCCGGCTTGCGCGGGGTGTGCGGCGATGGCTGGCGTGGCGGTCGGCTACTTCTTCAGCTCGGCCATCAGGTCCTTCATGTCGGCGACCATCGGGGCCTGTACGCCGCTGAAGTCGGCTTCCGGGAAGTCCGGCCGCACTTCGTCCTCCTCCACCCACTCCGTGTACATGGTGGAGAGGGAGATCCGCAGCACCACCGCACCCTCGCGCACCTGGAGCTGCGGACCGCTCATGTCGGGTTCGGCCATATACACCGCCTGGTCGCCCAGGCCTGACACGGGCTCGTGCGCGACCTTGCCTCCGTCCCGCCAGTCCGACTGGGTGGCCAGCACCTCGAACTCCGACGCCGGGTCGGTCTTCTTGTGCAGCGCGACTTCGACCCGTGCCATGACATGCAGGCCGTCGGCCTGGGGGTCGCCGAACCGCAGGTCGCACCACGCCCGGTCCAGCGCCGGATCCTCCCGTACCGCCCGGTGGTCGGGCGTGCGCTTGCCGTACTCGGAGGCCAGCGCGCTCAGCTTCGCCGAGGTGCACAGGTCCTCCGGCAGCTCGTACCCCTTCAGGTCCGTCGCCGGTCCCTTCCCCAGTTCGTACAGCGTCCCCGCCCACACCGCCGAGGCGACCAGCGCGCCCCCGAGCGCCCACAGCCAGGGCCTGCGCCCGGTGGGCCGGGCGGGCGGCGGGGGCGGCTCGACGACATCTGCGGGCGCGACGGGCTCGCCGTCCGCTCCGATCAGTTCGGGCTCGGATATCAAGAGGTCCCCTTCCCCCCGGTGCTGCCATGCCCGCTGTCCCCGCCGTCACCGGCGTCCCCCGGGCCCGGGGACGAAGCCGGTACGCCGCCCGCGCCCGCGAGGGCCGGCGCCGTGTCCGCTCCCGCCGCGGCCTGCTGCAGCCGGCTGTCGTGCGCGTAGGTACGCAGGTATCCCACCACGGTGTTCGTCACCGCGACCAGGGGCACCGCCACGACCGCGCCGCCGATCCCGGCGGTCATGCCGCCCGCCGCGACGGTGAGCACCACGGCGAGCGGGTGCACCCGGACCGCGCGGCCGAGGATGAACGGCTGCAGTACATGGCCCTCGATCTGCTGGACGGCGAGGACGACGAGCAGCGCCATGAGCGCCGTGAAGACGCCCTGGGTGACGAGGGCGACGACGACCGCGAGCGCCCCGGAGATGACCGCGCCGACCAGCGGGATGAAGGCGAAGAGGAAGATGAACACGGCGAGCGGCACGGCCATCGGGACATCGAGGAAGTAGATGCCGATACCGATGAAGATGGCGTCGATCAGGGCCACTATCACCGTGCCGCGCACATACGCGGTGAGCGTCCGCCAGGCCCGCGGGCCCGCGCCCGCGACACCCGGGCGGGCCTGGGCGGGCACCAGTTTGAGGGTCCAGCGCCAGATCCGCTTGCCGTCGTAGAGCAGGAACAGCGTGGAGAACATCGCGAGGAGTATCCCGGTGAGGATCTCCACCATGACGGTGACGCCGGCGAGACCGGCCGAGGTGATCTCCTCGGTGTTGGTGCCGACAGCCTCGCGGAGGTTCTTCGCGATGTCGTTGATCTGGTCCTCGGTGACATGGAACGGGCTGTCGAGGAGCCAGCGCTGGAGTTCGTCGATACCGCGCTGGACCTGGCTGGAGAGGTCGTCGAGGTTCTCCATGACCTGCCAGACGACGAACCAGCCGACCAGGCCCATGATGACGAAGCCCGAGATGAAGGTGACGGCCGTGGCCAGGCCGCGCGGCAGGCCGAGGCGCCTGAGGCGGGCGACGGTCGGCTGCAGGAGTGCGGTGATGAGCAGCGCGGCGACGAAGGCGAAGACCACGAGCTGGACGGAGGAGATGGCCCGCATCAGGATCCACAGCGCGCCCGCGAGCACGAGGAGGCGCCAGCCGACCTCGGCGGCGACGCGGATGCCCCAGGGCACGGCGGCGACCGGGTCGGGACGGGCGGCTATGGCCGGTGCGTAGGGCGGGGGTGCGGGGACGACGCTGCCCGTGGCCGCCTCGTTCTCGACGGCCGCTGCCTCCTCGCCGCCCGACGCCGGGCCCGTACGGTCGGCGCGTCCCGCGCGTCCCGCGCGTCGGCGGGAGGCCTTCTCGACAGGTGTCCCGCCTCCGGCTCGTCCGCCCGCCACGGGCAGCCCGCCCTCGGCCTCGGACAGCACTTCCCCGGGCAGCGCGTCCCCGGACAGCACGTCCGCATCGGACAGTTCGCCGTCCGCGCCGACCTGCGCGCGCTCGGTGCGCTCGCGCCGCTCGTCGAGTCGCTCCCCCAGGCGGGAGAGCCCCTCACCCACGCGGCCGAGCCACCCTGGCAGTCTCGACATGGTCTTCCTTCTTCCCCCCACCGATCCCCCGGATCCCGAACGGCTCGAACCTACACGCGCGAAGCCCCCCACCGAAGGACGGTGAGGGGCTCCGCGAAGTTGAGCGCTACGGGGTATCCGTAGGCATCAGCTCGGTACCGGGCTCAGTACCAGTTGTTCGCCTGCCAGAAGTTCCAGGCTCCGCACGGGCTGCCGTAGCGGTTCTCCATGTAGTTCAGGCCCCACTTGATCTGGGTGGCGGGGTTGGTCTGCCAGTCGGCGCCCGCGGAGACCATCTTCGAGCCGGGCAGGGCCTGCATCAGGCCGTACGCGCCGGAGGACGGGTTCGTCGCGCGGTAGTTCCAGCTGGACTCGTGGTTCACGATGTTGCTGAAGCACTGGAACTGGTCGGCGGGGACCATCTGGCGGGCCATCGCCTGAACCTCGGCGACGGTGTACGAGGCCTGCTGCGGGAAGCTGCTCGCGTCGCGCGCGGCGGAACGGCTCGCGGCGAGCTTCGCCTCGCGCTCCTTGGCCTTGCGGTCCGCCTCGGCCTTCTCCGCTGCCTTCTTCTTGGCGACGGCTTCTTCGGCCGCCTTCTTGCGGGCCTCTTCCTCGGCGGACTTCTGCGCCACGACGTCTGCCGCGGCTGCCTGCGCATCGGCCTGCTGGGTCAGGGATGCGGTCTGCACCTGGACCTGCTGGCCTGCGGGAATGTCTGCGAGGAGAGTCCCTCCGTCGGCAGCGGTCGCCTCCAGGTCCTCCGAAGGCTGCTGGGTGCTGCCCGAGGCAACGCCCACGACTGCACCGACAGTGGTGACCGCGGTGGCCGAGGCCACTGCGAATCCCCGGACCGAAATCCGGCTCACACGGTTTCCTTCCAGCATCGCCCGAGGGGTGACCGTTCGGGCGCAATCGTGCCCCTCGCACTGGCTTCCCCCCTGATGAAAGCTTGGTCACGGGAAGCACGGACCCGGTGGGGCAACTCCTGTGCGGGAGGAGCCTCTTGTGTCGCGGGTGGCATACGGCGGTCGCTATGTAGTTGAGAGGTCCAACTGACCCCGTACCTCCCCCAAGGGCCTTGAGGGCCTGGGGGTGCCCCCAGGGGGTACAGGAGGTGCCGTATGCGGGGCCTGACAGGAACCAGACTCTGCCCGAACCGGACGGGTCGCGGCAATTCCGCGTTGCGTGGGAAAGCTCACACCCCGTTTGCACCACCTGTTTCATGGAAAGCCGCACGCGCGCAGGCGCCGCGCGGGTAAGCTCTCCGGCTTTCCCGCGCGGCGCCTGCAACTGCCGCTCACTCCCCGGGACTTCCCGCACTTACCATACGCCCCGGGCCTCTCGGGCTTTACTTCTCAGGTATGCCCATCCTCCAGCATTTCGGTCACCAGGGCCGCGATCTGCGAACGCTCCGAACGGGTCAGCGTGACGTGCGCGAACAGCGGATGCCCCTTCAGTTTCTCGACCACGGCGACGACTCCGTCGTAGCGCCCGACTCTGAGGTTGTCGCGCTGGGCGACATCGTGGGTCAGGACGACACGGGAATTCGCCCCGATACGGGACAGAACGGTCAACAGGACATTCCGTTCGAGTGACTGGGCCTCGTCCACGATGACGAAGGCGTCGTGCAGCGAGCGGCCGCGGATGTGGGTGAGCGGAAGCACCTCCAGCATCCCGCGCGCCGCCACCTCCTCGATGACGTCCTTCCCGGCCACCGAGCCGAGCGTGTCGAACACCGCCTGCGCCCACGGGCCCATCTTCTCGGCCTCGGTGCCGGGCAGATAGCCGAGCTCCTGGCCGCCGACCGCGTACAGCGGACGGAAGACCATCACCTTCTGGTGCTGTCTGCGTTCGAGGACGGCTTCGAGTCCCGCGCACAGCGCCAGCGCCGACTTGCCGGTGCCGGCCCTGCCGCCCATGGAGACGATGCCGACCTCCGGGTCGAGCAGCAGATCGAGCGCGATGCGCTGCTCGGCGCTGCGGCCCTTGATCCCGAAAGCCTCACGGTCCCCGCGAACGAGCCGGACATTGCCCTCGGCCGTCACCCGCCCCAGCGCCCGGCCGCGCTCGGAGCTCAGCATCAGCCCGGTGTGCACCGGCAGGTCGGCGGCCTCCGGGACATACAGCGTCTGCTCCTCGAAGAGCAGATCGACCTGCTCGCCTGCCAGCTGCACCTCGGACATTCCGGTCCATCCGGAATCCGTGACGGCGAGCTCGGCGCGGTACTCCTCAGCCAGCAGGCCGACGGAGGAGGCCTTGATACGGAGCGGGAGGTCCTTGGAGACGACGGTGACGTCGTACCCCTCGGCCTGGAGGTTGCGGGCGACAGCAAGGATCCGCGAGTCGTTGTCGCCCAGGCGGTAGCCGGCCGGGAGCACGCCGGGGTCCGAGTGGTTGAGCTCGACGCGCAGGCTGCCGCCCAGATCCCCGATGGGGAGGGGCGCGTCGAGGCGCCCGTGGCGGACGCGGTAGTCGTCGAGCCTGCGCAGTGCCTGCCGGGCGAAGTACCCGAGCTCCGGGTGATGCCTCTTCGCCTCCAGCTCCGTGACGACGACGATCGGAAGTACGACCTCGTGTTCGTCGAAACGGTGCAGGGCGCCCGGATCGGCCAGCAGGACGCTGGTGTCGAGAACATAGGTGCGCCTGTCGGGCATGCGGCGCTTAGTGCTGTTCACCACGGAAGGACGTACCCCCTTGAGCAAGGTCGGGGAGCGACGACGTCGCAGGCTTTCCCGGGCCGGTCGGCCGCCACGGGCCGGAGACCGGCCCGACCACGACGCCGTACTCGCGTACGGTCCATCTGGCGCAAAGGGCCTCCCGGGTGAGCGGACTCGGTGCCGCTCACTGAGATCCGGCGCCCGTCTCTCGGACGCCGACCTGCAAGGGATATTCCCTCGAACATGCGAAGCCATGCCAGGGCATATGACGGCGCACCGGTGAATGTTCGGTGACGTTGTGTCACATGGGAGGGGATCTTCCTGTTACCGTGAGCGGCTCCGTGACCGTTGGGGGGCCGATGACCGGAAGATTCGCCGCGCTCGACGAGGACGATCCGAAGACCGTCGGCGGCTATGCGTTACGGGCCCGGATCGGCGTCGGCGGCATGGGCCGGGTGTATCTGGCCTTCAGCCCGGGCGGGCGGCCGCTGGCCGTGAAGGTCGTACGGCCCGACTACGCGCACGATCCGGAGTTCCGGCGCCGTTTCAAACGGGAGATCAAGGCGGCCCGCAGCGTCGAGGGCCTTTACACCGCCCCCGTGGTGGACGCGGACAGCGAGGCCCGGCTGCCGTGGCTCGCCACCGCCTATGTGCCGGGCCCCTCCCTCTCCCAGGCCGTCGCCGAGCACGGACCGCTCCCGCGGCCCACCGTCTTCCGGCTGATCGCCGGGGTCGCCGAAGGCCTCATGGCCGTGCACGCCCGCGGCCTGGTGCACCGCGACCTCAAACCGGCGAACATCCTGCTCGCCGACGACGGCCCCCGCGTCATCGACTTCGGCATCGCCCACGCCGCGAGCGCGACCGCCGCCACCGTCACCGGGCTGCGGATCGGCACCCCCGCGTACATGGCACCCGAACAGGTACGCGGCCGCTCGGCGGGACCGCCCGCCGACGTCTTCGCCCTCGGCAACCTCGCCGTGTACGCGGCGACCGGCCGGGCCGCCTTCGGCGAGGGCAACGCCGAGGCGCTCTTCTACCGCATCCTGCACGAGGAACCCGAACTCGACGCCTGCCCCGAGTCCCTGCGCGAACTCCTCGGCCGCTGCCTGGCCAAGGACCCCGCCGAACGCCCGGACCTGGCCCGGATCCTGTCGTACGCGGCCGAACACACGGCGAACGACCCGCTCGACCCGGCCCGTGGCTGGCTCCCCGCGCCCGTGGTCGGCACGCTGGCGGCGTACGACACGGCGATGTACCGGACTCCCGGGCAGGCGGGGGAACCCGGGAACCCCGAGCAGCCGGAACAGCCCGAGCAGCCGGAGCCGTCCGGGCAGCACAGCGCGACGGCCACGACCGAGCAGCGCCCGGCGCCGAAGCCGACGAGGAAGCTCCCGGACGGCGAGACGCCTCCGGAGGCCGAGCCGAAAGCTGAGGCGAGAGCTGAATCGAAAACCGTACCGAAGGCTGTCATCCGGGTCGACAACACCACCCAGGTGACGGTGCGGATCCTCTCCGAGGATCAGCTCGTCGGGCGGCTCGGCCCCGGTGAGCGCAAGGACTTCGGACTCGCGCCCGGCCCCCGGAGCCTCCGGCTGACCGCCCCCGGCCACCAGGACACGACCCGTATCTACGGGCTGCGCTCGCTCGGGATGACGAAGCTGGAAGTGAGCTCTTCGCAGGGGCAGTTGTTCCTGGAACGGCCCGGGGTCGGCCCCGGGAGGCAGCCCGGGGCCGACCCTGGGAGGAAGCCCGGGGGCGGCGGGGACCCCGGCGGGAAGCGGGCCGTCCTCGCGGCCGTGTCCCTCGCCCTCGTCCTGCTCGCCGCGATCGTCTTCTCGGAGGTGTCGGGCTCCGGCGATCGCGATCGCGACAACGCCGGCTCCTCCAGCGACCCGACCGTGACCGCGAGCACCGACGCGCCCGGCACCGCGACGGACGGCAAGGACCACGGGACCGGCGGCACAGCCACCACGCGGACGAGCTCGCCCGAGGAGACCGAGGAGCCCACCCCCAGCGCGGAGGACAGGGCCTTCGCCGCCGTCGATGTCGGCGACTGTCTGAGCAACCGCTACGACTACCACGACGACACGGAGTGGAAGGCGTCCATGCCGCGCGTGGCCTCCTGTTCGAGAACCGACTCGTACTACCGGGTGGCCGCCGTCGGCGACTCGTACGGTGATTGCGAGGACGACGACGAGAACTGGTACAACCGGGGCGAAGACGGCAGCCGGACCAACCTCTGCCTGATCCGCAACTACCGCACCGGGCAGTGCATGTACGCCAAGGCGAAGGGCGAGAGGCTGACGGTCTACCGGAACGAGGTGACGGGCTGCCGGGATTCCATCCCGAAGGAGCGCGGGTACATCGTGCGGATCACCCGCGTCTTCCCGAACGGCGCACCCGAGAACGCCTGCGGCGACGACCGGGTGTGGCGGCCGGACAAGGGCGGCCACTACTGCGGGAAGGCGGTGTGGAAGCGCAAGAGCCTGCCGAGCATCTGACCCCGGCCGCGGCCCGAGCTCCGGCTACGCCCCGAACCGCCGGTGCCGCGCCGCGTAGTCCCGCATCGCCCGCAGGAAGTCGACCTTGCGGAAGGCCGGCCAGAAGACCTCGCAGAAGTAGTACTCGGAGAGGGCCGACTGCCAGAGCATGAAGCCGGAGAGGCGCTGTTCGCCCGAGGTGCGGATGATCAGGTCGGGGTCGGGCTGGGCGCTCGTGTAGAGGTGTTTGCCGATGGTCTCGATGTCGACCGCTTCGGCGGCCTCCTCCAGGGAGAACCCTCGGTCGGCCGCGTCGAGGAGCATGGAGCGCACGGCGTCGGCGATCTCCTGGCGGCCGCCGTAGCCGATCGCGACGTTCACGAGTATCCCCGTGTTCGCCGCGCTGGACTCCTCCGCCTGCTTGAGGACGGTCTGCAGCCCGTCGGGCAGGACGTGCGTCGCGCCGACGTGGTGGACGCGCCAGCGGCCGTCGCGGGCGAGGGCGCGGACGGTGTCCTCGATGATGCCGAGCAGCGGGACGAGTTCGGACTCGGGCCGGTCGAAGTTGTCGGTCGAAAGCAGCCACAGGGTGACGACCTCGACGTCCGTCTCGGAGCACCAGCCGAGGAACTCGCCGATCTTGTCGGCGCCCGCCTGGTGTCCCTGGGCGGTGGTGGATCCCGCGGCCTTCGCCCAGCGCCGGTTGCCGTCCATGATGACGCCGACGTGCTTGGGCACCTGGGTGTGGTCCAGGTGGCCCTCCACGCGGTTCGCGTACAGCCGGACCAGCAGGCCGCGCAGCCTGTCGCGCAGGTTCACGTTCGTTTCAGCCCCTCATCCACCGACGGCACTCCCCGAACTGGAAACCCTACCGCCGGAAACGGAAGCAGAGCCGCCGGGTATGTCACAGGTCTGACGTAACTTCGTCCTCATGAACGACACCTCCCTCTACAGCGCGTCGGGCGACCGGTACGACTCGATGGAGTACCGGCGTACGGGCCGCAGCGGCCTGAAGCTGCCCGCCATCTCCCTCGGTCTGTGGCACAACTTCGGCGATGACCGTTCCCTCGCCTCGCAGCGCGCGATCCTGCGCCGCGCCTTCGACCTGGGCGTCACACACTTCGACCTCGCGAACAACTACGGGCCGCCGCCGGGCAGCGCGGAGCTGAACTTCGGCAAGATCTTCGCCCAGGACTTCGCCCGCCACCGGGACGAACTGGTCATTTCCAGCAAGGCGGGCTATCTGATGCACCCCGGCCCGTACGGGGAGTGGGGCAGCCGCAAGTACCTCCTCTCCTCGCTGGACAACTCCCTGCAGCGGATGGGCCTCGACTACGTCGACATCTTCTACTCGCACCGCTTCGACCCGGACACCCCGCTCGAGGAGACGATGGGCGCGCTCGCCTCCGCGGTGCAGCAGGGCAAGGCGCTGTACGTGGGTGTCTCCTCGTACACGGGCGAGCAGACGCGTGAAGCGGTCCGGATCCTCAAGGAGATGGGGGTACGGCCGCTGATCCACCAGCCCTCGTACTCGATGATCAACCGCTGGACCGAGGAGGACGGGCTGCTCGGTGTCCTCGACGAGGCGGGCATGGGCTGCATCTCCTTCGCGCCGCTCGCGCAGGGGATGCTGACGGGCAAGTACCTGAAGGGCATTCCGGAGGGTTCGCGCGCCACGCAGGGCAAGTCGCTCAACCCCGAGCTGCTGAGCGAGGAGGTCCTGCGTCGCCTGCACGGCCTCAACGACATCGCGGCCGCCCGCGGCCAGTCCCTCGCCCAGCTCGCCCTCACCTGGGTGCTGCGCGACCCGCGCATGACCTCGGCCCTGATCGGCGCGTCGAGCGTGCGGCAGCTGGAGGAGAACGTGGCTGCCCTGGACTTCCCCGAGCTGACGGAGGACGAGCTGAAGGCGATCGACGCGTTCGCGGTCTCGACACCGGGGACGAACATCTGGGCGGGGAGGCGGTAACCCGGCCCGTCACCGCCGGGAGGCGGTAGTCCAGCCCTTCACCACCGGGAGGCGGAAATCCAGCCCGTCACCCGCACATAGAAAACGGGCCGGTCCATGGGGGGGGAGATGGACCGGCCCGAGGGGGGGTTTCCACCATAACCCTTCGTAAGTGCTGCTGTGTGCATCGGCGTGCCGCAATCACGCAGCGAAACCGCCGAGCACCACCCCCGTAGCCGCTCCGGCCAGCATGCAGGGACCCAGCGGCATCACACTCCTGCGCCCCGCCCGCCCAAGCAGCACAAGGGCTCCGGCGTATCCGCCGGCGTACAGGATCCCCGCGAGGAACCCGAGGAAAAGAATCTCCCAGCCGTACCACCCAAGGGTTACCCCGAGGACGATCGCCAGCTTGACGTCCCCGAAGCCCATGCCGCGCGGATGCGCCAGGAACAGCAGAAGGTAACCGCCGCCGAGCGCGAGCCCCCCGAGCAGCGCCCCGCTCCACCGCCCGCCCCCGCCCCCGCCCCCGGCGAGCGCGGCGAGTCCGAGCCCGGCGGCCGCCGCCCCCGCGAGCGGCAGGGTGAGGATGTCGGGCAGCCGGTGCACCTGCCGGTCGACCGCCGCGAGCACCACGCCGAACGGCGCGAGCAGCAGCCACACCGCGAGTTCGGGCCGCGTGCCCGTGGACGCGGCGAGCAGCGCGCAGAGCGCGGCGGTGAGCAGGACGAGGGCGGGGGTGCTGGGCCCGTACCGCCCGCCCGCACACCGGGTCGTGCCGACCCAGCCGCCGCACGGCCCGGTGAGGTCGTGCCCGGCCGGGCAGGCGCTGAGCCAGGGGCGGCCGGCCGGGACGGAGAGCCGGTAGGCGACGCGGCCGGTGAGCAGCCCGGCGAGTGCGCCGTACAGCGCCGCGGCGATGATCAGGAGGGCAGGCACGCGCAGAGGCTAGAGGGCCCGACGGCGGCACGTCATGGGTCCGTGGACCCAGCTCACCGGCGGGGCGCGAGGCGAGCACAAGAAAGGCGGCACCGCGCAGCCCCCTCCACTGCGCGGTACCGCCACACGCGCAGTTTGCCCACGCGAATTCTCGCTGGTCCGAACTTACGTGATGCCTACATCCCAATGGCTGGATTCCGATAACGATGCGGCCTCAAGCCGAGTCGCTACGAGCGGAAGGCCCGTTTTGCACCAGCTCCAGCCGTCCATCATGTGGGCTCGATCACGGTCATTTCACGCCTGCGAAGTCAATCCCGGTCGCTCCGAGCAAGCGGATCTAGCATCACCGCATGAGCTTCGAGGATCTGGTCGCCGAGGCCGAGGCCGTGGACGTCTCCGGCTGGGACTTCAGCTGGTTCGAGGGCCGGGCCACGGAGCTGCGCCCCAGCTGGGGCTATCAGCGGATGCTCGCGGAACGCCTCGCGCACACCGAGGCCGCGCTCGATCTGCAGACCGGCGGCGGCGAGGTGCTCGCCGAGGCCCTACGCGCCGCCGGGCGGCGGCCGGTGCTCAGCGTCGCGACGGAGGCGTACCCGCCGAACCTCCGCAAGGCGACGGCGCTCCTGCATCCGCTCGGCACGGCGGTGGTCGCGGCCACGGAGCAGGGCCCCTTCCCCTTCGCGGACGAGGCCTTCGGTCTCGTCTCCAGCCGCCACCCCAACGAGAACGCCTTCACCGAGGTCGCCCGCGTCCTGGCCCCCGGCGGCAGGTACTTCGCCCAGCACGTGGGCCCGGCCAGCGTCTTCGAACTGGTCGAGTACTTCCTCGGCCCGCAGCCCACCTCCGTCCGCCGCCGCCGTCACCCGGACGTGGAGTCGGCCCAGGCGGAGGCGGCGGGCCTCACGATCGTGGACCTGCGGGTGGAGCGCCTGCGCATGGAGTTCTTCGACATCGCCGCGGTCATCGTCTTCCTACGCAAGGTGATCTGGATGGTCCCCGACTTCACCGTCGCCAGGTACCTGCCCCAACTGCGGGAACTGGACGCCGAGATCCGGCAGCACGGCCCCTTCGTCGCGCACAGCACGCGCTTCCTCATCGAGGCCCGCAGAAACTGATGCCGCCCGCGCGGGCCCTCACCTATCGTCGCCGCCATGAAGCCCGTACACGAACGCCCGCCCCGAAACGCAGACGAGCGCACCTCCTTGGTCGGCTGGCTCGATCTGCAACGCGAGATCCTGCGCTGGAAGTGCGAGGGCCTGAGCGCACAGGACGCGCACCGCTCCGTGCTGCCGACCTCGCCGCGCACCACGATGGCCGGACTGATCGCCCACATGCGGTGGGTGGAACACCTGTGGTTCGAGGTGGTCTTCCTCGGCGGCGACAAGTCCACGAACCCGAGCTTCGACACCTCCCGCATCGACGCCGACTTCGACACGCGGGGGCTGAGCCTCGCCGAACTCCTCGCCGCGTACGAGAAGCAGTGCGCCCGCAGCAACGAGATCGTGGCCGCGGCCTCCCTCGACGAGCTGGGCCGCCACCCGGACTTCCACGACGGCCAGGCCAACCTACGCTGGATGCTCACCCACATGATCGAGGAAACCGCCCGCCACGCCGGCCACGCGGACATCGTCCGCGAACTCCTCGACGGCTCGAAGGGCTACTACTGACCCGCCGCGGCCACGCCTGCGAGGTCGTCGAGAGCGCCACGGACCACGGCGACCGTCCGCGGCACCGCATCGGCGTCCCGGCAGGCTCCGGCTACGATCGGCGGCTCGGATGGATCTTGGTGCCACTTCGGCGCCAGGTCTGCTTGCGGCTCCGCGGAGCCGCCTGGAGAGGGGACGATCGGGAATGAGCGCTGACGTCGAGGTGCTGCACTACGCCGCCTTCACCACGAGGCCGGACGGCGGCAACGGGGCGGGGGTCGTCCTCGACGCCTCCTCTCTCACGGATGCCGGGATGGTCCGGATCGCCGCCGGGCTCGGCTACTCCGAGACCGCCTTCCTCACCCCCGGCCCCGACCCCGACGACGGGCGGGATCTCACGCTGCGTTTCTTCAGCCCCGAGGCGGAGGTCGATTTCTGCGGCCATGCCACCGTGGCCGCAGCGGTGGCGCTCGGCGGGCGGCTCGGGCCGGGCGAGTTCGGCTTCCACACGCCCGCCGGGCACGTGCCGGTCGCGGTCCGCGAGGAGGGCGGCGTACTGAAGGCCACGCTCACCAGCGTCGAGCCGCGCGTGGACGAGGTGGATCCGGCCGATGTGGCGGAGGCGCTGGCCGCGCTCGGTTGGGAGAGCGGGGAGCTGGATGCCGCACTGCCGCCGAGGATCGCTTTCGCGGGCGTACGCCACCTGGTGCTCGCCGCCGCGAGCCGGAAGCGGCTGGCCGACCTCGACTACGACTTCGAGCGGCTGCTGAAGCTGATGCGGCGGCTCGACCTGACGACCGTGCAGCTCGTGTGGCGCGAGTCGGAGACGGTGTTCCACGTGCGCGACCCCTTCCCGGTCGGCGGTGTGGTGGAGGACCCGGCCACGGGCGCGGCGGCCGCCGCCTTCGGCGCGTACGCCCGTGAGCTGGGTCTTGTCCCGGAGGAGGCGCGGCTCACCCTCCACCAGGGCCATGACATGGGCCGCCCGTCGCTCCTCGAGGTCGAGCTGCGGTCCGGTGATCCGCGGGTACGGGTCACCGGGGCCGCGATTCCGGTCGAGCCGGAGGCGTCGTAGACGCCATGGGCGAATGGCCACGGGCCCACAGCCACGGGCGTATGTCACGGGCCTACAGCCGCGGCGTTTTGGCGTCGTAGGCGGGTTTCAGGAGGCCGTGCGGGGTGCGGGGGCGGTCGCGTGGTTGTACGCGGCCGTGGGCCCGTGGGGCAGGACCGCCCACATGCGGGTACCGGAGGAAGGGTCCGGGGATTCGTCGTAGCCCCAGGTCCCGCCGCAGGACCGCACCACGCGGGCGAGGAGGCGGAGGGCGGCGCGGCGGCGGGCGTCGAGTGCTTCGAGGAGCCGGGCGTGGGTGGGGCGGGGTTCGCCGTCGTAGACGATGACGCGGAGGGCGTCGGAGCGGTAGCGCAGGGCCAGGTAGATCTGGGGTGCAGTGGTCAACCGGCAGGCCGTGGCGGTGAGTTCGCCGACCGTCTGGAGGGCCGCGTCGCTGAGTTCGGGGATGCGGTGGACGGTGAGGATGCGGGCGGTCGCGTGGCGGGCGACGGCCGGGGTGGAGAGGGCGGCGGGGAGCGTGAAGCTGTAGGTCAGGCCCTCCCCCGGCGGAGGGGGAGGTACCGGCGCCGGGTCCGGGTCGCCGTACGCCGCCGTGTGACGTACGAGGGTGAGGGACCGGGGCGGCGAGGTTCCGGCGAGTGGGGTGAGCGGCGTCAGGGACATGCGTGACTCCTTTGTGTGGTGAGGGATGGTTTGGTGAGTGAGTGGTCGAGCGGGCGGGTCGGTCGCGGCTCGGTGCGGTGGGCGGTGGCTCTGTCCCCGTACGTCCTGGCGCCTAGGCGTGTGGGGGTGCACTTCCGGTCCACGTATGCGCTGCCGTGACCGTCGCGCTACTCACTGTAGGGGGTACAGTGCCCCACGTGTCACCAGTTCGGCGAAACATGGGTCCAGCCTTAGACTGCCGCGCATGGCGACCAGGACTGCCCCGACCGAGCGTCAGAAGCGAGTTGGGGCCGAGATTCGGAAGTTGCGGACGGCCGCCGGGCAGTCCATCGAGTTCGGCGCCGGACTGCTCGGGGTGGACCGGAGCAACATGTCGAGCATGGAGTCCGGCGTTCGGGCGATCAGCCCCGAGCGCCTGCGCACACTCGCCTGCAACTACGCCTGCTCCGACGAGGCATACGTGGATGCCCTGGCCCGGATGGCCGGCCACCGCAAGCGGGGCTGGTGGGAGCGATACCGGGGCCAACTGCCCGCCGGATTCATGGACATCGCAGAGATGGAGTGGCACGCGTCCCGGATGCGCAGCGCCAACTTCGTGCACATGCCGGGGCTCCTCCAGACCGGCGACCAGGCGCTCGCCATCTTCCGCACGGCCGTACCCGCACTGCCCGAGCATGAGGTCGCACTGCGGGTGGCGTACCGGCTTGAGCGAGCGAACATACTGACCCGCGAGACATCACCCGAGTACGTGTCGATCATCCACGAGGCCGTCTTGCGGATGCAGTTCGGCGAACGCAAGGTGGTGCACGCACAGTTGGAGCACCTGCTCACCATGTCCGAGCGGGACAACATCGCACTGCGCGTGATCCCCTTCAAAGCGGGCCCGTTCCCCGGAGCCGGACAGACCGTCTTCCACCTCGAAGGCCCCGTGCCCGCGCTGGACACGGTGCAGGTAGACAACGCGCACGGACCGGAATTCCTGCACACCGACGCCCAGTTGAACAGGTATCGAGGTCAGCTCGACTGGATGGAGCGCATCGCACTCGGGCGCGAGGAGTCCCGCGACTTCATCCGCGCCATCGCCAACGAACTCTGAGGGGAAGCCACATGGCCGACATCACGTGGGAAGAGCCGTTCTGCGCGGAGGGCTCCAGCTGCTTCCGCCTCGGAACCGACACCGAAGGCAACAGCTACATCGCACTCGCCGGCCGGGAAGACGCGTACATCCGGGACAGCCGCGATGCCCTGCGCCAAATGATCCTCGACATCAAGGACGGCAAGGCCGATCACCTGCTGTAACGCGTTGGCGGGCAGGCATTTCGTTTGCTACCTGAATTACTACTGCGCTAGCCTTGACCGTATGGACTCCGCAGAGCAGCAGTACGACAAGGGCGAGAGCCGCGCCCAGAAGGTCAGCGTGTCCATGCCCGCTGACCGGATCGCCGCGGTCAAGGCACGGGTCGGGGCGAGAGGGTTCTCGGCGTACGTCAGTGCGGCGGTCGAGCGGCAGATACAGCGCGATCTCATCGAGGAAGCGCTGGTGGCGACGGAGGCCGAGATCGGCCCGCCGACCCCCGAGGTGCAGGCTTGGGCCGACGAGATCTTCCGGGAGGCCGAGGCCCTGGCCGAGAACACGGAGCCGCACGACCAGGGGGAACAGGAATGGCACGCAAGCATGGCCAGCTGAGTCACGGAGTGCTGCTCCTGGACAGCCAGGGACTCAGCAAGTTCATCGACAACGATCCGAAGGTGTCGGGGCTCGTGCGGGCGGCGCAGTCGAAGGACGCGCTCATCGCCGTGAGCAACCTGACCCTGATCGAGGCATGCCACCCCAAGCTGCGGTACGAGCGCTTCCGGTGGTATGTCTCGCGGCTCACGGTGCTTCCGGTGACGGACACCATCACATGGCGTGCGATCGAGCTGCTGCGGAACGCCGGGTTGCATGGACACAAGTACGCCATCGACTCCGTAGTGGCGGCGACCGCGCTCGGATACGCCGGGCCGCGCATCGTCGTCACATCGGACGTGGACGACATGAACAAGCTCTGCGGCGAAACCGTCCGTACGGTCGCGGTGTGACAGCCGGGGCCTGACCACTTGAGGTCCGGTCCACTCAGCTCGGGGGGCCGGGTGAATCGCCGCGCTGGAAGGAGATCTCCACGCGGCGGTTCTTCTTGCGGCCCTCCTCCGTCGCGTTGTCCGCGATCGGGTAGTCCTCGCTGTACCCGCGGATCTCGTAGGTGACGTCCGGGCCGAGGGACTTCGAGAGTTCTCTGTGCACGGAGTCGGCGCGCTGTTTCGAGAGCTTCTTGCCGTGGGCGTACGAGCCGAGGTTGTCGGTGAAGCCGAAGACGCGGACGTTCGTGGCGCCCTGGTTCTTGATCTCGTCGGCGATCGCCCGGATACGGGAGCGCGCCTCCGGGTTGAGCTTCGAGCTGTCCTTGCCGAAGAGGACCTCGGCCTGGAGGGCGAACTTGATTTTGGTGTTGGTGTCCTCGCGGCGTTCGGCGCCGGAGAGGTCCTCGACCACGGACTTGATGTCGAGGATGCGGGAGGGGGCGAGGGTGGCGCCCGGGGCGAGTTTCAGGTTCGGGGAGGAGGGGTCCACCTCGGCGGGTGGGGCCGCGTTGGTGGACGCTGGGGGGTTGATGAGAGCGTCGGCGGCCTGAGCTGGGGCGATGGTCAGGGTGGCGGTGGCCAGGAAGGCGGCGGCTGTGAGGGTGGCGGCGTGTCGGGTGCGCGACATGGTTACTCGCCCTCGGAGATTTCGATCGTGGCGGGCGGCATGTCCGCGATCTGGAAGTCGACCTCGGTGGTTGAGGCGGGCGGGGCTGGGAACTGGGCGTACCAATCGGCGCTCTCGCCATTCTTCAGGCCGCTCTGGAATCGAGTACACAGACATTGGCCTTCTGTGTCACGCAAAATCAGGTACTTCTTCTTCCCTGATTGGTCCACGAGCGATGCGCCTGCCATGGACGACGAGTTGCGCCTCAGTTCCGTCTCCGGGCCTTGCCATCCTCGGGCTACCCAGTTGCCTTGCCCACCGTTTGTGACCTTGCCAGTCACAGTGAGGAAGCCCCCCTGATCACGCTTGGCAGAGGTGACGGTCAGGGTTATGCCCTGGCCTCCGGTGACCTCAGCCAGGACTTCCGCATCCGCCGAATCCTCGGGCTCCTTCGACTCCTGACCCTTGCCGCCCTTCTCGTCCTTGGTTGCAGGGCTGCTGGACTTCGAATCCTTCGGCGGGTCGTCGTTTCCCCCGTCCCCACCGCAACCGGCAACCGTGAACACCAAACCGGTGGTGATCGCCACAGCGGTCAACGCCCTGCGGGCCTTCATGGTGTGCCGCTTCCTCATCCGAACCGCTTCCCTCTCTCGTCACTTCGCCAAGTTGACGGCAAAGAGCTCCTGGGCCGTGGGAAGGCCCCCGTCCTCGAACCCCTCAGGATCTATAACCCACTTCCCACTGCCGTCGCAGTCGAACTCGACGGTCTTCTCAGGATCCTCCGAGAGGATCTCGCAGCGAGGCTCGATCACGGCCGTGGCATCCGCCCTGGCGTGGGTGTCCTCGGTGCCGGGGACCAGCGAGTCGCCGACCGTGTAGTTCGTCTCGATGCGGGCCTCGAAGGCCGGGTTTCCCTGGACGAACGTCGGATTCAGGGTCAGGAGACGGGAGTCGTTCGCGGCAGCCAGGCGCTGTGCGGCGGCCCATCCGTCGCCGGACGCCGGAACCTCGCCTTCGAGTGGCAGCTCCCAGTCGCCGTCCTCCAGGCCCTCGATGAACGCGAGCCGCAGCTCATCGCGTACGTCCTGGGCAGCGGCAAGGGCGGCCGCATCCGCAGCGGACTGAGCACCGCTGCGGGCGACCGCCCCTCGGGCGAAGACGAAGAAGACGAACGCAGCAAAAAGGACCATCCCCACTACCCAGATGTAGAGGGGAATGGTCGCTCCGTCATCGCTGCGCCAGGCAGCGGACGTCGTCAGTCGCCGCCACCGCCGGTGATCGCCTTGACGGCGTCGCTGATCGCGTCGGAGATGGTCGTGTCCAAGTTCAGGCCCATCACCGCAGCCACAATCGCCGCAATCAAAACCAGAAGCCCGGCGTACTCGACGAACCCGGCCCCCGCATCCGCCTCCTCGCCCCGCACCCGCGCGGCAACCCGATCCATCCAGCCCTGAACGCTCGGCAACATCTCGTAGCCCTCCGGTGACATCCGCCCCCGTACCGTTATCGACGCCGGAAACGTATGCCGGGCCCAGTGGCTCGACAGAGGGTCCGTGGGCCCAACGGCGGGCCCAAAGACGGGGGTGTCGGGGGCGTATGCGTGTCGTCGTCATGAGCGGCCCACGCCCCTCCCCCGTGCCGTTCCCAGCCATACCGCGATCGCTTCGCTCCGGCTCGTGCTGTGCAGTTTCGCGAAGATGCGGTTGATGTGGTTCTTGACCGTCTTCTCGCTGATGAAGCAGGTGGCGGCGATCTGCTGGTTCGTCATGCCGGCCGCGATGAGATCCATGACCTCCACCTCCCTTGCGCTCAGGCCGAATTCGGGTCGTGGGCCGCGTGGGTGCGGGGTCGCCGGGAGTCCGGAGGTTCCCCGAGTCTCCGACTGTGGCACAGGCAATTGCATTTGCGAAAGGCTTTGCTGTGCGAAGGGCTGATCCGAGACAGGTGGCCCCGGATCGGCCGGGTGGGGAGTGTCCTCGGCTGCGGAGAGGGGTGGCGGGTTGACGGGTAGGCCCGGGGATTTGCTCGTTTGCGGGGAGCCGGTGGCGGTGGCACCCGGCGCGGGGGCGGAGGCGGCGCGGCCCAGGCCGTCCGGGAGGGCGGTGGTGCAGGGGCGGCCCGGTTCGGGGCCCGCCTCCCGTACGTGGGCGAGGAGCGCGTCCTGGGCGGAGGCCGTGAAGTGGGCGTGGCCCGCCTTGACGTCGCGTACGGCCTCCGCGAGGCGGTCGGCGGTGAACTCGCCGTGGACGAGGTAGCCGCTCGCGCCCAGGCGCAACGCCTCCTGGACGATGGCGGATTCGCTGCTGTACGTCAGCATCAGGACCGGGGCGATCCCGGCCAGGTGCGGGAGGGCCGAGATGCCGTCCACGCCCGGCATGCGGACGTCGAGGAGGACCACATCGGGGCGGTGGCGCTGGACGGCGGCGATGGCCTGGCGGCCGTCGACGGCCTCCGCGACGACCTGGAGGTCCGCGCGGCCGTCGAGCAGGGCGGTGAGCCCGGCGCGTACGACCGGGTTGTCGTCGGCGATCACGATCCGCAGCGCGAGGGCGGAGGAGGAGGGGCCATGCGACGGCGGCGCGCAGGGGGCCTCGGGGGTGAGGTGCGTGCGCGGGGTGAGCGGGGACACGGGCGGGATCGCGGGTGAGGTGTGGTCGGAGTGGGGTGCGGAGGTGTGCGACGAGGTGTGGGTGGAGACGTGGTGCGAGGACGCGCCCGTCGGGGTGTGCCTGGGGGACGGTGCTGCTGCTTCCGGCATGAGCGGCCTCTCCTCTCGGGTCAGGTGAGTGGTGTGGGGGTGTGGGGGACGTGGGGGCGGGGACTCTCGGCGGGCGGGGTGAGGGCGGCGAGCGGGAGGTCGAGGCGTACCTCCGTGCCGGAGCGGGTGTCGCCCCGGCCGATGCGGATGCGGGCGCCGATGGCGGCGGCCCGTTCGACCATGCCGACGAGGCCGAAGTGACCGGCCTTGCGGAGTTCTTCGAGGCTGGTGTGCGGGGGCAGGCCGCCGCCGTCGTCCTGGACGGAGAGGCGGAGCACCGAGTCGGCGGTGATGCCGAAGCCGACGGTGACGTGGGTGGCGTGGGCGTGGCGGTGGGTGTTCTCCAGGGCCTCGCCGAGGATCGTGAGCAGGTGGCGGGCCACCGTGTGCGGGAGGCGGGGGGCGGGGGTCTCGGTGGGGGTCAGGGCGGTGGTGACGCCGGTGCGGGTGGTGAAGTCGGCGAGGCGGGCGCGGAGTTCTTCGGAGATGTCGATGGGGATGTCGCTGCCGGGGGTCCGGTTGTGCGGACCGTACGGGCTGTGCGGGCCGTGCGGGCCGTGCGGGCCGTGCGGACTGTGCGGGCCGTTCGGGCCGTTCGGGCTGTGCGGGCCGTGCGGACTGTGCGGGCCGTTCGGGCCGTTCGGGCTGTGCGGGCCG
>NZ_JBLMKT010000075.1:0-38227 GCF_047779955.1 Streptomyces lothianensis
TTCGCCAGGATCGTAACCCTGGCATCAGGGACTCCACCAAACGCAGTGCAGCTCATGAAGCAGGCTGTCCGACAGGCGGTCAGGTAAGCGAAAAGTGCCTCTGACCAGCGAGAATGAGGATTGCTGAGGTCCTTGTTCCCGCTCCTGTCGGAGGCACTTTCCAGGTGAAGCAGCCTACCGGGTCCTACCCCCATGTCCGTGGCGCCGCATCCTCCGCCTCGCCCGCCACTGGCCCTGGACCGGCGAGATCACCGCCGCACTCGAACGGCTTGCGCTCCTACCCAACCCCGGCTGACCAGCGGATCCGCCTGTCCCTACGAGAAGAGGACCCAACCCGGAGCAGTGGAACCCGGCGTCCACCCGAGGCGACACTCGGGCCCTCGGAATGCCCGCCATCAGCCACCGAAAGCGAAACGGTCCACCGACTCCGTCGGCGGACCGTCATGCAAGATCGAGGTTAGGCACTGTTAGGCAGCGACACAACCGTCCCGGGAGCAATTGGCGGCGGCCTTGGACAGATAGGTGGTGCCGCCGTCGTCGGACACCCAATAAGTGATCCGGACGCTGGTCGCGCCACCCTCCACAGAAGAGAAGTCGATCGTCTGCGGCCCGAAGTCGCGGTCCCCTCCGGAAGCGCAGAACTTGCTCGACGTGGCCCGGCCGTACGACACGCCGGCCCCGGTGGCGATGAATTCGACGTAGCGGCAACCGCTCGCAACGTGGTTGTTGCCCTCGAAGCTGACAGACCGGTTGAGCCAGGTCAGTGCCCCCGTGGCCACACTGTTGCCATAGGCCAGGCGAAACTCGGTGACCGGGTCCCGCGAAGAGTTCTCGCAGCCGTCCCGGGTGCACTTGACGACGCCCTTCGTCGCGTAGGTACTCCCGACGTCCTCCAATATCCAGTAGGTGATCTGGACGCTGGTCGCGCCGCCCTCGACGCTGGAAAGGTCGATCGTCTGTGGTCCGAAGCTGCGGTCCCCTCCGGAAGCGCAGAACTTGCTCGACGTGGCTCGGTGGGTCGATCCTTCGGCCCCGGTGGCGATGAATTCGACGTAGCGGCAACCGCTCGCAACGTGGTTGTTGCCCTCGAAGCTGACAGACCGGTTGAACCAGGTCAGTGCCCCCGTGGCCACACTGTTGCCATAGGAGAGATGAAACTGCGTCACCTCGTCCTGGGACGAATTGACGCACGGGTCACTGCTCAGGGTGCATCTGACGACGCCCTTGGTGGCGTAAGTGGTACCGCCGTTGTCGGATACCCAGTAGGTGACTTGGACGCTGGTCGCGCCGCCCGCAACCCCGGAAAAGTCCAGCGTGCCCTTGAAGGGACGGATCCCATCGGATTCCATGCCCACGCACAGCGGACTCGAGGTGCCTCTCCTCGTCGATCCGTCCGCGCCCGTGGCAATCACCTCGACGAAACGGCAACCGCTCGTGACACGGTTACGGCCGCCGAACAGCACCGAGCTGGTACGCCATTCCAGGTCCCCGGTGGCGGCGCTGTTGCCGTAGGACAGGCTGAAATCGGGCTGAGCCTGTTTGCCGTTCCAGGCGGGCGGGCCCTGCGGCTTCAGGCCGGGGGCCACTGTGTCGAAGATTCCCCAGTAGTACTGGTCCCACGCGCTGTCCGGCTCGCCGTCGGCCGTGCTCACGTGGCTGAAGGCCTCGGCACCCACCCAGCCCCGGAACTTCCCCTGGTCGTCGATGATCTGCAGCATTGGTCGCGGATGTGAGTTGTACTGATAGCAGTCGGCGTTGCCCGCCAGGAGCATGCACCAGTACTCCTCGGTGTTGCGTCGCCCGCCGCCGATCTCCGCGATGTACCGGACCCGGTCGTTGTCAGGATTCTTGTCGTCAGAGCAGCTTGTACCGTGCTGAACGAAGCCCAGGCAGGCGACGTCCGCGCACTTCTGCCAGGGATTGGCGGCGTTGTCGCCGCCATCTCCGCTGAACGTCCAGTTGCCGCCGGCCCACTCCCGGTCGAGCTGCTTCCGGTTGACCCGCACGAAGGTGCCCTTGTACTGCAGATCGTTGTAGTCGCTGTCGGTGAGCAGCTCGTTCATGCTCACCCGGCTCTCCGAACCCAGGCTGTAGGTGCTGCCGTACCCGACGCCGAACGTGGCGTCGTAGCTGCTGAAGACGCCCGCGGCGGGGGCTTCCGCACTCGGGTCTCTGGCGGTACCCGAGTTGGTGTAGTACGTCGGACTCGTGATACGAGCCACGCCCCCCGCCAGGCCGACCTCCAGGTTCCAGGTCTCCCTGAGGTCGGGGGTGTCGTCGCCGTTCCTGTCCGTTTTCCAGGTCACGACCACCCGGCCGGAGCTGTCGTAGTCGAATGTGCCGCGGTACCCGCCTGTCGGATCTCCGTCGAAACCGTCGACCGTGCGGACGTAGCAATGAGGCACGGGCCAGTCGCAGTCCGCCTTCACTGTGTTGACCCGCTCGGGCCGGTCGCTCTCCTTCCACAACCAGTAGTTGGTGACCACTGTGCCGTCTGTATCGAAGACGTAGTAGCCGAGCCGGACCCAGTTCCCAGGATCCTTGCCGCTGTCCAAGCCCCCCACCGACACGACCCAGTTCGGCTTGCCTCCGGGTAGCTGCATGGAAGCCGCCTGCGCGGGGCTCCCGGCCACCAGCATCGAGGCGAGCACGGCGAGGACGCTGAGCAGCACCGCTGCGCCTCTCTGCGTGGCTTGTCTGTATGTGCGGCCCTTCATGGTCCCCCTCGCAATGAGATCAGCTCAGTCAGCGGATCATAGACAGGAGGCTCGGCGGCCCTGTCAGCTGGCCCGGTGGCCGCTGCGGATCCGGGGGTCGGCGAGGGCCTCGATCGTTTCGGTGTCGTGCGCGCGCAGCGCCTCCAAAATCGTCGCGAGCGCGGTAGGCCTGGGAGGTGACTATCTCGGCGGGGTTCTCGCCGTGCGAGGAACACCGGCACCATCAGCGACGCGATCTTCCCTTGCCCGGGGAGATGCGCAGGGCGCGGCCGATCATTTGCACGATGTCGACCATCGAGCCGCGGTCATCGCAGAAGGCGACCGAACTGGTGCCGTGCGTCTCGTACGTTTACCGAATGCCGCTGTGTGAGAAGTGCCGCTGAGGCGGCACTTCACGTGCCCGTCACGTAGGGTGAGTCGAGGAGCCCAATCCTCACGGCTACTCCCGTGGGCGATCGGGCAGGCGGCCGCCTCCACCACTATCACCCGTACTCTCATCTGCTACCTGAGCTTGTTCCGCTTTGACGGACACCATCGGTGTGGTGGTCAGGCCGCGAGGGCGGCCTCGTAGTCGGCCGGACTGCGGCAGCCGAGGCTGCTGTGCAGCCGCTGCAAGTTGTACCAGCTTTAGATCCACTCGAATATCGCGGTGCGGGCGGCGGCCCGACTGGGCCAGGGGCCTCCCGGGCACTGGCCTGGCTCGGAGCGGCCGTGTTCCTCACTATCGTTCTGCTGATGGCCTTCGGCCTCGCCCAGGACACCCCGAAGCAGACCGCGACCGGCACCGTCCCGGCCGGAGGGGGCAAGGTCACTTTCGAGATCGACAAGGACGACCCCCGGAACCCCACTGGCAGCCGGTTCACCGGCGAGCGCTTCGAGGAAGCTCTGAACGTCACCCTCAACTCGGTGGTCTTCCGCTCCTCCGGACAGGACCTGACCACCGGCGGCGCCTACATCGAGATGACCTCCCGCCTGACCGAACCCGTCCTCCTCGGCCTGGCTGTGCTTGCCATCCGTAACCGCGTCAAACGCTGACGGCCTGGGGCGGTGCTGAGGTGGAGCGCCCGCCCGGCATGTCTGTCCCTGGAGCAGGGCCTACCGGGAGCAGGTCACGGTAGGCCCGTTGTCCATCTCACCTTCCACGGGGCCGACTCGCCGCCGCCCTCGCCGAACAACAAGTCCATGGACTCCACGAGGTCTTCGGGCAGTCCGCGTACGGGCGTCGTCGCCTCTCACCTCGAGGTGCGCGCGTCGAGCTCCCACGTGCCGGAGGAGCTGTCCCCGCCGCCCTGGCTGACCTCTATACGTTCACGCACACGTTCGAGGGTGACGCCGTGCTCAAGTCGGCGACCTTCGAGGGTATTGCCTGGTTTGAGAGGGTGGTATGCGAGTTGCCTTGTATCTGACTCTGTTATGGGATGGGCGTGCAGATCAGGGCCGTTAACGAGTGCCGGTTGCATGGCGAGGACGAACAAATCGACTGGGATTCGGCCCGGCGGGCGTGTTGCCTTGGCCCGGTGCCCTGGCATGGGACCGAGCAAGAGGGCCCCGGTCCGGGCTCGGCGCCATACTGCGGTCATGAGTGGAGAGGATTCGACACGGCTGGCGAGAGCCCTCATCGAGTTCCGTGAGGCCGAAGGCATCTCGGAGCGTGAGCTCGCGCGCCGCACCTGGCTGAGTGAGGCGACCATCAGGACCTTCGAACGCGGCCGTGGGGACCTGCCCACCCCGACCGTTGCCCGAAGCTTCGAGGAACTCCTCGGCTGGGCTCCGGGCAGCATCAAGACCGCGCCGTCCGAGGCGATGGGGCTTGAAGCATCGGTCGATTCGGCCAAGGACCTCGAGTAGGCGTGCTGGTCAGGGCTGAATTCCGGGCGATTGCGGTCGCGGCCTGGTGCACAGTCCTGGCTCGGTTTCGGCCAGGATTTCGCGGTCGGCCAGCCGCTTGAGCTTCAGGCGGACGTTGTTGATGTTGTTGGGCGCGGCCGTCAGGTCCATCGCTTCGCACACCTGCCGGGCCCGCAGCGGGTGGTCGGCCGCGGTGAACACCGCATGATCTGCTGGTAGGGCGGATGATCCGGTAGCATCGGTGCCGGCGGCGCGGGCGGCCCGGGGGGACCGCGACCGGCACCGTCCCACTGATGCAGGTCGGCGATGGCCCGGGTGCGGCGCCTGTCCTCGTGCTTGCCGCCGCGTTCGGCCCACTTCTTCCCGGGTGGGACATCAGGTTGAGTGGTCCGAACTCGTTCAGACAGAAGACGACTTCGGGATCGCCGGGCTCCGGTATGACCTCGCCGTCGGCGATCGCGTAGAGGTGCTCGACCCTCGCCTTCTTGGCCGCGTAATCCGGGTCTCGGGAGGTCTTCCAGGTCTTCAGGCGTTGAAAGGAGACGCCTTCCTCGCGGAGCAGGATGCGCAGGCCCGAGTGGCTGACGTCGTCGACCACCCCCTCGGCGACCAGGAAGTCCGCCAGCTTGGTCAGACTCCAGGTTGAAAAGGGCAGGTCGTGCTCGGTCGGCTTGGACTTCGCGATCTTCTTGATCTCGCGTCGCTCGAGCAGGTTGAAGGTCCTGGGCCGGCCGCCCTTGAACTTCGGATACAGGGAGTCGAAGCCGTCGGTGTTGAAGTTGTGGATCATGTCCCCGGACTCGGTCCGCGCTGGTGAAGGTGACTTCGGCGATCTTCGCTATGGGCATGCCTTGGGCGGACAGCAGGACCATCCGGGCCCGCCGCCAGATCACCACCGAACCGGTGCCGCGGCGGATGATCCGCAGCAGTTTGCGGCCCTCGTCGTCATCGATCTGCCGCACCCGCACCTGTCCCGCCACGACCTCGAACAAAGCGGGCGTGGGCCGTAGGCTGCGGACGGTGACCTACGACATCATGTTCCTGCGGGTGTTCCCGGGCCGTACCTTCGACGAGACCCTGGAAGAGATCAACTCCGCCTACGACTCGGATGCCGACCTCAAGCCCATGAGCCTGACCCGTGACCAGCGGGCCGCCTGGGACAGGCTGATACAGCGGATGTCGCGGGAGGTGGGTCCGGTCACCACCGAGGAGTACCCCTACAGCCTGACCCTGTGGCGTGACGGGCCGGCCGGTCATCTGCAGCTGGACTACGCGGGGGACTCGGCCAACATCGAGATCCCCTATCGCTACCCGGGGCAGCAAGCACTACCGATCATGGCGGAGGCGTATCAAATCGCGCGGATGCTCGAGGAGGAGAGCGGCCTCGAAGGCTACGACTACGAGGCCGATCAGCCCGTCCGGACCGGCGACAGCGACGTAGCGGCAGTCAAGCTTGGCGGCATTGCCGGCTGGGCGCAGGAGCACCTCACCTGATCGGCGAGAGGCCCTACCCATGATGTCACGGAGGGCGAACGAACGTTCTGCCGGGCTGTGCTCGGTGCGTACCGATACTGCTCTACGCGGTGTGCGCGCTCTTCTTCGCTGCGGTCTTCTTGGCCACGGCCTTCTTCGCGGTCTTCTTCGGGAGTTCGTGGGCAGTGCCTGCCCTGCTGCTCTTCGCGCGGGACTCCTCGGCCTTCTTCACGCTCGCCTGCAGCGCAGACGCCAGGCTGTGAGCGGGATGCCGAAGGCTCCGTGGTGGTGCCCGGCCCTCGTGAAGCCGGGCACCACCACGGGCCAACAGCCAGGGCGCCAGGCCCCTCGGGAGGAGGGAGGGGCGGCTTCGACCAACAAGGGGGCGGTGGTCCTGTACGCCGTCCCACCGCCAAGGTAGGAGCCCCTCCCGGAAGCTCCAGGGCTGTCTGAAGTTGGACTGGCGAGGCAGACGGCGCGGCACCATGACTGTCATGGACCTTTCCGGAGTTGCCGCAGTGATTGCTCTGCTCAGCATCCCTACGAGTGTGCTGATCGCTCGCTGGCAGATGCGTACGGCACTGGCACAGTCGGAAGCGAATCATCGTGCGGCGATGGAGGTCGCGGCAGCCAACCACCGTGCCGCGTTGGCGGTCGTGGACGCCAACCACCGCAAGGCCGGTGAAGCCGCAGAAGCAAGTCACGCGAGGGCTCTGGAACTCGCCGCTGAAGCCCACCGCAGTGCCAGCGAGATGGCCCAGCAGCAAAGAAACTCGGAGCATCGACGGTGGATGACGGAATCCAGGAGCGCCGAGTACAGAAACTTCGAGAACACCTTGGCAGAGTTCCGCCGAACCTTCCTGGCCCATCAATCCGATAGCGAAGACCTCGTGGACGTTCTTGCCGAGCTTCACCGGAGCCGCTACTACATCGGCCATCTGGGGTCTGACGAGGTCATCAGCCTTGTCGAACGCATCGACCTGCTGTGCCAGTCGCTTGCGGTACATGTCGAGCCGGGTGAGCGTGCCGAGTGGTGGCGAACGCGGATCAGGCCACTGCGGGCGGAATTGAGCGAGGCGGTCAAGCGATCACTCATTGATTCGTGACAGTCCGCCTCAGGCTAGCGCGAGGTCGTCCGCGGCGTATGACCTGCTTGCGCATAGGATCGGTGGGTGGCGATTGACCTTCCCGATGATCTGATTGAGCTGGAACGTTCCGCCTGTGCTGCGATCCAGGCGGACGCACTGACCGTGGACATCGCGCTCGCGGTGCAGCATCGGATCGGCGCGGTCGCGGCCGCGGTCGCGGCCGAGGTGCCCCGGCTCGACGTCGAGATGCAGCTGAAGAAGCTGGACCGCCACCCTCAGCCGGAGGCCGAAGCGGCCTGAGTCACGGCCATGCCCTCAGGCTCGCTCGTCTCCGTGTCGACGAGCGTGATCCGGACGCCGTCGCGGTGCCCGTAGCCACCAACCTCGGCGGCGAACTTCCGCTCCGCGGTTCCACGGACATGCCACCATCCCTGTGCGACGGTCCGGCCGTCGATGACGAGGGTGAGCCGGTACCGGCCTGCCGTATCGGGCATAGCGCCCCTCCCTTCTGCCGCACTGTGCTCGGCGCGGACCCGATACTGCTCTATGCGGTGCGCGCGTTCTCCTTCCCGGTGGTCTTCTTCGCCGCGGTCTTCTTGGCTGCCTTCTCTGCGGGCGGCTTCTTCTCGGTGCGCGGGCCGAGGGCGTGCACGCTTGCATCGTCCTCGGCTTTCCCGCGGCTGGCCCGGGCGGAGCGTACGGACTGCTGCAGCGCGGTCATGAGGTCGACGACCTGACCGGCGGGCTCGGCCTCCTCGGCGGGCTCGAGGCGCCGCCCCTCGTGCTTCGCGGCGATGACGTTCCTCGAGCGCCTCGCGGTAGGCGTCATGCAGGTCGTCGAGGTTGGTGGTGCTGAGCTGGTCGATGAGCCGCCCGGCCTCGGCGAGCTCGGGCTTCGGAAAGCTGCACCTTCGCCGTGGGAGCGAGGCCGGAGGGCGACCGTAGTTCGTCGGGCCAGCGCATCACGTGGAGAGCGATCGCGTCGTCGATCACTCTGAGCAGGCCGAGGCGTTCGCGTTCGCCGCGCAGCACGAACTTGACCACCGCGACCTTCGCGCTGCGCTCGAGCGCCTTGCGCAGCAGGACGTACGGCTTGACCGCGACTTGGCCGTCGCACGCGAGGAAGTAGGTGGCGGCGCCGATCTGCAGCGGGTCGATCGACTCCGCCGGCACGAACGCGCTGATCTCGATCGCGCGCACGGACGCGAGCGGCAGGCTGTCGAGATCGGCGTCGGTGATCTTTACGAGCTCACCGGTCGCGGTCTCATACGCGCGGCCGATGTCCTCGGCGCGGAGCTCCTGGCCGTCGAGCTCGCACACCTTGCGGTAGCGGATCCGCCCGCCGCAGCCGTTCGCGGTGTGGATCTGGCGGAACGAGATTGCGTGGTCTTCGGTGGCCTTCTCGATGACCACGGGCACGGTGACCAGGCCGAAGCTGATCGCCGTCTTGGTGAGGGGGGCGCGGCATGGTCACCTCCCGGGGGCTTGGATCTTCACGGTATGTCGTTTTGTCATCGTCTGCCTTGTGTGACCTCGCGCCTGCTGTATGGCAGGGATCTTGTGCCGTGCTGGCCCGGTGAGTGTCGGGAGGAAGCCGTGCAGGTGTCCGCGGGCGCGGCCGGGCCCTGATGGGGTGCCGGCCGCGCAGTGGGTGGTGCCGGGTGTTCAGGCGAGGCGCGTCACGATGGCCTGACAGGTGGTCTGGAGTTCTTCGTCGTTGTCGATGCGCTGGGCGTGGCCGCTGCGGCGGGAGAGCGCCAGCTCTTCAAGGATCCGGGGAAGTGCGGGGGCTGCGGCTGGGCCCATGCGGTTCAGGCAGGCCACCACGTAGTTGGAGGTCGACCAGTTCTTCTCCCATGCGCCGAGCAGCGTTTCGACGACGGTGGGAGCTTCGGCTTCGCCGCCGATGTCGAACAGCGCGGCTGCGGCGTGGATGCGGGTCCATTCGTAGTCGGCGGTCAGCAGGGCCCGCAGACGCGGCAGCACGATCGCTGCGGGTGGGCCGATCCGGCCCAGAACATCGGCCGCCCTGTGGCGCTCGTGGGTGTCGAGCAGGTCGTGCAGGGCCGGCACCACGGTTGCGGGGTCGCCTTGGAGTTCCCACCGTGCGGCAGTGGCGGCTGTGCGGAGGTGGATGTCCTCGACGTCGGTGAGTGCGCGGACCATATCCAGAGCCGATGCGGCCGCAGCGCCGAAGGAACCGAGCGTTTCCAGGGCGGCGGCCGCGGTGCGCTCGTTGCCCCGGTCGAGCGCGGCGGTGAGGGCATCGGTGATCGCGGGTAGGGCCGCAAGATCGCCGAGGGCGGCGAGCGCGGACAGCACGGCGTGGGTGCTTGATCCGAAGCCGTCCTGGGAGAAGTCCGCCACGGCCAGGTGCCGGGCCAGCCGGGGCACGAGAGCACCGGCGGCCGGACGCAGGTACCGGACGGCCTGCACGGCACGCCAGGTATCGACATCGTCGTCCAGCGCGGTGAGAAGGCAGGGCAGCGCGCGCAGGTCACCGAGGCGGGCCAGGGCGAGGACGGCTTCCTGGTGGGCGCGTCGCAGCAGCGGCTGCGGCGCCGCCCACACGCGCGAGCCGTATCTCGTGCGCTGCGCGGCCACGAAGGTGGCCAGGGCTTCACGGGCGGGCTCGGACACGGGGGCGAGAGCCCGGAGAGCCTCGGCAGCCGCGGTGGTGGTGTAAGGGTCCTCGGGCAGCAGGCAGCTTGCGAGGAGGACGACGAGAGCGGTGTGGTCACCGCGCCACGATTGGATCAGCTCCTGGGCCATGCGTATCGCGTCGTAGCGGACGGCGTGATCCCCGCCGCCGAGCTGCTCGGCGAGCAGGGCCGTGCGCTCGGGCACGCGGGCATCGAGCACACGATGCAAACTCCGCAGCAGAGGCGTGGTCGGAGCATGGACGCGGTGATGGTGCTCCAGGTCCTCGAAGGCGGCGGCTATCTGAGGCGGGCAGTCCGGCACCGCCGCTGACGCGGGGGCCTCCTGCCCGTCCTCGGCTGCGTGCATATTGTCGCCGGGCGTGATCTGCAGCGTGACTTGCCGGAGCAAGGCGACAGCCCGCGGCACGAGATCCCGCTCCAAGTTCCGCGGAGTGCAGCGGGTGCGGTGGACGAGCGCGGCCAGCCGGATGTCGGCCGGCGTTATCTCGTCGGTGGCCAGGGCATCCAGCCACGCTGTGGCGGCGGCGTGGACGGCAGGCAGCCGCAGGGCGAGATCGGCCGCCGTCCGGACGATCGACAGCCGCTCCACGGTCCCGTCCTCCGCCGGGAGTCTGCCGCGCAGGACCTCCAGCGCCAGGTCGGCGTCCTCCACGAACAGGCCGAGTCCCTCGATTGCCGCGCAGCGCACCGACGGGTCCGGGTCGGCCGCGTGGCGGATGAAGGCGTCGGCATGCGCACGCATGTGGGCGACGACGTCCGCATGCGCCGTCGACTCGGTGCCGTCGGGCGTGATGTAGACCGCGTCGAGGTCATGGTCGGCTGCTTCGCGCCCGATGCTGAGCAGCAGCTCGACCACCGCGGCCCGGTCCGGCGTTGCCGGATCGTCGGCGGCCGCGAACAGGAACGGCAGGCTCGCCGCCGTGCATGGATAGACGTCCCCCTGGTGATGGGCCGCACCGTAGAAGTCCCCGAACGCCTTGTTCCGGACCTCGGGATCCGACGACACCATCTCCCGCAGCCATACCGGAACCTCATAGGCCGGCCCGTACGCATGGCTCATCGAGGCCCAGTCGACGCCATCAAGTTCGTTGATCATGGACGGCACTATGGCGGACCGCACTGACAGCAAGCCCGCCGACGGCCGGAGCCGGGCATTCCGCAGAGTGCTTCCGCGGCGCGGGTTGGTCACCCGGCCGAGGGGATCCCCTCTCGCCGTATTCGTGCACAGAGGGCTCAGGCGCTACGTGGTTCGAACAGATTTTCGAACATTTGGGTTCGAGTGGCGTCGTGGAGAGGAGGACGGAGGCATGGCGTGGCCTGCGGTTTTACGCATCTGCATGTCGCTTCCGGGTTCTCGATGCGTTATGGCGCCTCCCACCCCGAGGCCCTCGCCGAGCGTGCGGCGGAGCTCGGGATGGGTGCGCTGGCGCTGACCGACCGGGACAATGTCACCGGCGCCGTGCGGCACGCGAAGGCCTGCCTTCAGGCCGGTATCCGGCCCCTGTTCGGTGTCGACCTCGCCGTCGCCCCCACCGCGCCGCCGTCCGGCCGCCGCCGCGTACGGACCCCGGTGCGCGGTGGTGCGCATGTTGCGGAGCCGCAGCTGCGGGCGACGCTGCTGGCGCGTTCGGCGGCCGCCTGGGCGCGCCTGTGCCGTCTGGTCTCCGCCGCACACACGACCCCGAACCGTGACGGCTTCCCGGTGGCCGGCTGGGACATGCTCAACGAGCACCTCGGCGACGACGTCCTGGTGCTGCTCGGCCCGGCCTCCGAGCCGGTGCGCGCGCTGAGCGCCGGCCGCCCCGACCTCGCCGAGCAGTTCCTCTCCCCCTGGCAGCAAGCCGCCGGCGATAACCTCCGCCTCGAGTGCGTCCACTACGGCCTGACCGGACTCGGTCCCGGATCCTTGCGCCTGGCCGCACACACCCTCACCCTCGCGGACCGCCTCGGCACCGAGGCGGTCCTCACCAACGCCGTCCGCTACACCGACCAGGCCCAGTACCGGATCGCCGACGTCCTGGACGCGGCCCGCCTGCTGCGCCCGATCGACCGGCGCGCACCGCTGGACCCGGGCGAGCGGTACCTGAAGCCTGCGACGGCGATGGGCGAGATCGCCGGGCAGATCGCCGCCTGCGCGAGCGCCCCGCCCGGCCGTGCCGCCCGCCTCCTGGCGGCCACCGCCGCTGCCGCCGAGCAGTGCACCGTCGACCCGGTCCGCGACCTCGGCTTGGGCGGCCGCTTCTTTCCCGAGCCGCACATCGTCGGCGCCGGCAACGCGGCCGGCGACGACATGCGGGCGCTGCGCGAGGGCTGTACCACCGGCATGACCGCCCGCGGCCTCGACGGCGACGTGCAGGCCATGCACCAGCTCGAGTACGAGCTCGGCGTCATCGAACGCCTCCACTACGCGCCGTACTTCCTCGCCGTCGCCCAGGTCGTCGCGGACGTACGGGCCATGGGGATCCGGGTGGCCGCCCGCGGCTCGGGGGCCGGTTCCATGGTCGACCACGCGCTGTTCATCGCCACCGCCAACCCGCTCAAGCACCGGCTCCTGTTCGAACGGTTCCTCTCCGAGCGGCGCACCTCACTGCCGGACATCGACCTCGACGTCGAATCGGCCCGCCGCCTGGAGGTCTACGACCGCATCTTCGAACGGTTCGGCACCGAGCGGGTCGCGGTCACCGGCATGCCCGAGACCTACCGCGCCCGCCACGCCCTGCGGGACACCGCGCTCGCGCTCGGCATCGCCCCGCAGACCGCCGGCAAGATCGCCAAGGCGTTTCCGCACATCCGCGCCTGCGACATCCGCTCCGCCCTCACCGAGCTCCCCGAACTGCAGCAGCTGCGAACCGAGGCCGACGCGTTCGGACCGCTGTGGGAGCTCGCCGAAGGCCTCGACGCCCTGCCCCGCGGCTTCGCCATGCACCCATGCGGCGTGATCCTCTCCAACACTTCCCTGCTGGACCGCCTGCCCGTACAGCCCGCCCCCGGCGGCGCCTACCCGACGGTGCAGATGGACAAGCACGGCGTCGAAGACCTCGGGCTCCTGAAGCTTGACGTGCTCGGGGTGCGGATGCAGTCCGCGATGGCGCACGCCGTCACCGAGATCCGCCGCACCACCGGCCGCCACCTCGACCTCGACTCACCCGACCACGTCGACCCCGCCGACCGAGCCACCTTCGACCTCATCCGCGCCGGACGCGTCCTGGGCTGCTTCCAGATCGAATTGAGCGGGCAGCAAGATCTCATCGCGCGGCTGCAGCCGCGTCACATGCAGGACGTCATCGCCGACATCAGCCTCTTCCGCCCCGGCCCGGTCGCCGGCGGGATGCCCGCCCGTTTCATCGCCGCCCGCCACGGCCATGAACAACCGCACTATCCGCACCCCGACCTCAAGCCGATCATGGACGACACCTACGGAGTGGTGATCTGGCATGAACAGATCATGATGATCCTCGCCACCATGACCGGCTGCGACCGCGCCGCCGCCGACGTCGCCCGCCGCGCCCTCGCCGACACCGACCGCCTGCCCAAGGTCGAGCAGTGGTTCCGCGCCTGCGCGGCCGAGCGCGGCTACGCCGCAACCGTGGTCGACGATGTGTGGGGGATCATCAAGGAGTTCGGCGCCTACGGGTTCTGCCGCGCGCACGCCGTCGCGTTCGCAGTCCCCGCGGTGCAGTCCGCCTGGCTCAAGACCCACCACCCGGCCGCGTTCTTCGCCGGCCTGTTCGAACACGACCCCGGCATGTGGCCGATGCGCGTCCTGACCCAGGATGCCAAGCAGCACGGCGTGCCGATCCTCCCCGTCGACGTGAACGCCTCCCGCACCGTCCACAGCGTCGAGAACACCCCACACGGCTTCGGTGTGCGGCTCGCCCTGTCCACCGTGCGCGGCATCACCAACATCGAGGCCGCCCGCATCCAAGCCGCCCAGCCCTACACCAGCCTGCAGGACCTCTGGCTGCGCGCCCGCCCCTCCCTCCCGCTCGCCCAACGCCTCATCAAGATCGGCGCGCTCGGCACGCTGCAGGGCGAGCTGACCCGCCGGGACCTGCTCCTGCACGCCACCGAACTGCACCGCTCCACCCGCAACCGCGCGGCCGCGGTCGACGGGCAACTCCCACTGGACGGCCACACGGACACCGGAGCGCCGGCCGGGCTGCCGGACATGACCAGCCGCGACGTCATGAGCGCCGAACTCGACGTCCTCTCCCTCGACGTCACCCGCCACCTCCTCGAACACCACCACCGGCTCCTCGCCGAACTCGGCGCGACCACCGCCAGACAACTCCAGGCACTGCACCCCGGCCAGCAGGTACTCGTCGCCGGCGTACGGGCCGCCACCCAGACCCCGCCCATCCCCTCCGGAAAGAGGGTCATCTTCGTCACCCTCGAAGACGGCACCGGCCTGACCGACCTCGCGTTCTTCGAAGACTCCCACCCGGCCTGCGCTCACACGGTCTTCCACTCCGGGCTGCTCCTGGTCCGCGGCACCGTCGAGAAGCGCGGCAACCGCCGCACCGTCGTCGGCCAGATGGCCTGGGACCTCGACCACGTCGCCACCACCCGCCGCGACGACGGCCCCGAAGCCGCCCTCCAGCTCCTCGGCCGCACCACCCCCGCCCCCACCCCGCCACACACCACCACCGAGGCCCCGGCGCCGACGGCCGGCCGGGCACTAAAGGACGGCACCGCGGGCGCGAAACTCAACGCCTGGAGCGACCTACAGCCCGCCGGCACCCGGACCGCGGACGTACGCCGCCTCGGCCACCGCTCACCCGGATCAGCGGGGTGACCGCCATGACCACCGCGCCCCGCTCCATCCTGCGCATCCAGCTCCACGACCTCGGCCCCGGCGACCAGGAACCGTACGAAGACGCGCTCGCGCTCCTTCGCGGCCTCACCCCGCACGTGATGGCCCTGCCCCCCGACGCCGCCGACGCGGACATCACAGGCGCGCTGCGCTTCTTCGACCGCGACACCGAAGGCCTCGCCGCCATGACCGCACTACGCCTGGCCGCACACCTCGGCCTGCGCGCGACCATCGGCGCCGGCCCCAACTGCATGCTCGCCGCGATGGCGGCCGCCGCCACCCCGCCCGGCCAGATCACCGTCATCGCCCCCACACCGGAAGCGGTGGCTGCGTTCCTCAACCCCAAACCCGTCGCCGCCCTGCACGGCGTCGGCCCCGCCACCGCCCGCACCCTGGCCGCATACGGACTCCACCGCATCGCAGACCTGCTCACCACCCCGCCCGGCACGCTCACCCGCATCCTCGGCAAGACCACCGCGTACCAGCTCGCCGAGCGCGCCGCCGGCCGCGACCTGCGCCCCGTCACCACAGCTACCGCGCCCAAATCCGCCGGGTTCTCCCACGACTTCCCGTACGACGAACTCGACCCCACCGTCCACCGGCGCGCCCTCCTCGGCCTCGCCGAGCGCCTCGGTCTTCGGCTGCGTACCACCGGCCAGATCGCCATACGCCTCGCACTGACGCTCACGTACGCTGACCGCACCTCAACACAGCGCTCCCGCACCCTCGACGAACCCACCGCACACAGCCCCGCCCTCACCGCGCTCGCCTACGACCTCCACGGACGCCTGGGCCTGCAGCGCGCCCGCGTCCGCACCATCGCCCTGCGCGCCGAAGCGGCCAGCGCCGACCGTGCAACCCAGCAACTGCTTCTGGACCCCGCCGATGAGAAGCGTCGGCACATCGAGCGAGCTGCTGATCGGGCCCGCGCCCGCTTCGGCGACGGCGCGGTACGCCCAGGAACCCTCGCCCGTCCGGCGTGGTGGCGAGGCTGAGGGGGGAGCCCGCGCTCGCACCGCGGCGGCCCCAGACGCTCGTCGAGAACGTGATCGCCTCCGGGCAGGGGCAGTTTCGTGGCACAACGCCTGCGGCGGGCCCCGTACCCGGGAGACTAACGGGATGGACTCTGCGACACTGCTCGGCCTGGCTGGCATCGGCGGCACCCTTGCCGCGACCGCTTTCACCTCCTTCGCCGCTGGCCGCACCGCCCGGCAGACGGCCGAGCGTCAGGAGCGCGCCCAGGTCCGTAAGGACCGACAGGCTGCCTTCGCAGCTCTGGCCAGCGCGCTCGTCGTCTGTAACGACAGCCTCCGCCGCCTGATGGGCCACTACTTCGACGCGACCGAGTGGGATTCGTATCCATACGATGCCGCTCCCCGATACGTCCTGAGCGAGGTCGGCCAACTGCGCGCCGTGGTTGGACCGCAGCTTCAGGCCGTCACCGACGCACTGGGCTTGGTCCTGCTCGACGACCCTCATCAGGTCGGCCGCCTGGGCTTTGACGCGGAACGCACACTGCGTACCTGGTCCGGGCGGCTGGACTCCTGCGTGGACTCCGACGAACCGAGCGAGGCGTTGCTCGCCGCGCGTGAGGAAATAGAGCGCAACGCGGACCAGGCAGATCAGGCGGTCCGGGCCTTTATAGAGGCCGGCCACCGGGCGATTGCCGTGCCACCGCAGCGAACGGGGCTCTTGCGCCGTGATGGCTCCGCCCGCACCCCTGTTTGGCGAGTGAGCCGCTCGGCGCGCCGGTAGGCCGGATTCGGGTACACGCTTCGTGAATAGTTCACCTCGCGCGTCAGCGCGGCCCGCGCGTGGCGCCCCCTCAGGTACGGCTCGCGGGAGTCCTACTGCATGGCCGACCGGTTGACGCCGGAGACGACCCGGAAGCGGGTGGGCTACCACGGGCCGCGCCCGGAGACCACGCAGGACCAGGTTGAGGACGTGCACGACCTGGTCGCCGACGAGCAGGTCGCCGCGCAGATGAAGGGGAAGCTCGCTGAGGCTGGCACCACCAAGGTCACGGGCCCCGGGGGCGTATTGGTCAACAACGGCCCGGCTTGGGCGTCACGGACCGTGTGTCTGACCCTCGTCGCCGGCATCGACAGAGTCGGTGCCGCAGAGGGTGAGTAAGCGGGGCCCCTTCTTTTCGTCATTCTGACGTAAACTGGTGATGGGTGGTCAACTCCGGCCGCTCTGCTCCCGCGTGCCCAAGGAGGCGTGCCGTGGTCGATCCGTCGATGGAACCTCATGTGAATCTTGCACTCGGTCTGCGAGCCGTACCCGGGGGGTACGCGGTGCTGCTCGGCGCCGGGGCTTCCGTATCGGCCGGCATGCTTTCCGCCTGGGGCATCCAGTGCGATCTGATCCGCCAGATCGCCAGCATCGAGGGCGCCGAGATCCCTGATGGAGACGACGGTCCGTACGACTGGTACGTGAAGCGCTTCAAGCGCGAGCCGGCCTACGACACCCTCCTGGCCGACCTCTCCGGAACCAACGGCGGGCGCCAGGCGCTGCTCCGCTCCTACTTCGAACCCGACGAGACGGAACGCGAGCAGGGCTTGAAGCAGCCCGCGGACGCGCACCGCGCTCTCGCCCGCCTGGTCGCCAACGGGTACATCAGGGTGATCATCACCTTGAACTTCGACCACCTCATCGAGGACGCCCTGCGCGAAGCCGGGCTGCGCCCGACCGTCATCAGACGCCCGTCCGACCTGGCCGGGATGATCCCCCTGCACGCGCAGCGCCAGGGAGTGGTCATCCACCTCCACGGCGACTACCTCGATCCGCACAGCATGCGCAACACCCCCGAGGAGCTCAAGGAGTACGAGCAGGAGGTCGACACGCTCCTGGACCAGGTCTTCGACGAGTACGGCCTGATCATCGCCGGATGGTCTGCCAAGTACGACCCGGCCCTGGTGAAAGCCCTCAAACGCTGCCCCACCCGCCGCTTCGACACCTACTGGGCCGACCCCTACCCCCTCTCCACCACCGCCACTGAACTCCTGGACCAGCGCCAGGGCACCCACGTGCCAGCCGACGCCGACCGCTTCCTGACCCGTACCGCCGACGCCGTCACCGCCCTCGCCGAACGCAACCGCACCAACCCCCAGAACATCGCCACCGCCATCGCCACCGCCAAGCGCGAGCTGCGCAGCGACGGCCCGGCCATCAACCTCCACGACACCCTGCGCCGCGAAGCCGCCCGCCTCGCCGACCATCCGCTGCGCACGGCAACCGCCGACGTTCCCCAGCCTGATCTGGCGGCCGAGCACGAGCGACGGCTCACCGAGTGGGAGGCCGAGACCGAGACGCTGGCGGCTCTCGCCGCGGTCACCGCCTACTGGGGCAACGACACCACCGACCGGTACTGGTTCGCCGACATCGAGCGCCTCGCAACCGTCACCTGGGGTA
Source organism: Streptomyces lothianensis (assembly GCF_047779955.1). Lineage (NCBI taxonomy): Bacteria > Bacillati > Actinomycetota > Actinomycetes > Kitasatosporales > Streptomycetaceae > Streptomyces > Streptomyces lothianensis. The sequence continues at coordinate 18,017 of NZ_JBLMKT010000075.1, forward strand.
CCGGGCAGAGGGCACTCAACGACCTGCGCCGCGCGCCGGCCACCCTGCTCCTGCACAGCGCCGGTGTCGCCGCCGTTGCGGCCGAACGCTGGCCGCTGGCGGCCCGCCTCCTCACCGGCCCCCGCACCGAGGACATCATGAGCAGGGTCGACATGCCCGCGGCGGCCCTGCTCGGACCCGAAACGGTTCTCGGCCAGCACACCTCCGCAGCCCGGGCACACAGGTACCTCAAGCCCATCTTCACCGGGCACGTGGTGGCCAACCAGAGCGCCTTCACCGAGGCGTGGGAGCGCTTCGAATACCTGCGCCTGCTCGTCCAGGAGGACGCCGGGAACGACATCAGTACGCCGCACCTGTTGGTCTCCGGAATGCGCGGCGAGTACCGTCCGCTGGCATCCCAGTGGCTCGAGCGTGAACTCGCATCGGGCGACCAGCACCCGCTGCTGCACGCCGGTTTCCTCGGCGGGGACCTCGACCGGGTCACCACCGCCCAGAAGACGGTGGACGCCCGTATCTCCGAGTGGGTTGACCGGATCGACTCGACCACCAGCAGAGTGGTCAGCAGGTTCGGGCCGTTCTATCCCGACGAGCTGAGCTGATCAGGGCTGACGAACACCGGGGCCGCCACCGACAAGGTGACGACCTCCGAGTACCCCCGAGTGAGCCAGCCGCAGTCTGACCTTCGGAGCAGACCGGCCGTGTTGACCACGAGCGCTGCCCGCGGGACGTGCGTCACGCAACTGCCGCCGAGGTGACACACCACTGAAGGCATCATCTCTTTGCGGAGTACCATGCACGCCCCCACCTTCCAGACGAAGGCGGGACACCAGACTCTGATGCCGACGCCTGCGGGGGGACATGAAGAGGATCGTGTTTGCGCTACTGGCAGTGGCGGCGTTGACCGGCTGCACCAGTGAGCCACCACGCACCAGCGCAGGGAGGGGAGAGGCAACCGTCGAGAAGACGACGCCGAGCGCACCAGAGACCACAGCCGTGCCAGAGGCTCCAGCCGCCGTCACGGTGGAGATCATGTGCCTGGACGAGGCCCACTCGTCGCACTATTACTCCTCCCCCGAGGAGGCGTGGCCAGCCAAATACAACTCGTGCGAAGGCGACGCCAGCGCAGGGGAGATGACGGATCTCCAAGCGAAGGCGGTTGATGCCGCCTACGGGGACGAAGCCGGCATCAGCAGCCTCGGAACCCTGTACGGCATATGCGCCGAGGCCGGACCGGAGACCCTGAACTACCTCGACATTGCCGGAAATCCTGCGCAGATCGCAGAGGTCAAGGGAGCCCTCATGCTGTGCCCACGCCACCCCCTGCGAAAGAAGATCGACAAGGCCCTGGGTGAGGCAGCCCAGCGAAACGATCTGAAGGCCGAAGGAAAGATTTTCGGCGGCGGCATACACCTGGTCGGCAAGGAGATCAAACCGGGCACTTACTACACCTCAGACGTTGAGGGCTGCTACTGGGAGCGAACGGACGCCAACGGCGAGATCATCGATAACTATTTCACCAACGCGGCGAAGCGGGTTCAGGTAACAATCCGCGCGAGCGACTACTCCTTCAGCAGCGACAACTGCGGCCAGTGGCAGCCCGTCGGCACGTGACGAAGCTGTGCCGAATTCTCCCGGCTGTCTGCTACTGCCTGCCATGAGGATTGCCCGTCCGGCGACGGCACCAGTTTCTGCCAGAACGAGTTCGAACGCTGCGGGATGTGCGCCGACCGAGCTGCCCCGGCGTCGACTGCGGGGACATCCGCGATGGCTGCCAAGGCGTCAGCCGCAGCGAGGCTCTGAGCGAGGAACCGCAGGTGGAACGCATCCTTGGTCGCCGCGGTGATCCTCTCCAGGCTGTGCCGGGCCGTGCGGCCCTTCTCAAGGGGGCCGGCGGCCCAGTGAGAAGGGTTGCCGAACACGGGCGCCGCGTGGGTGCGGGCGGACATGAACGAATCCCTACCGGGCAGGAGCTGGCCCTCGGCGGTGCCGTCGCCTGCCGCGGTCAGCAGGGCGCGGGCGTAACTGTGCAGCCAAACCGACAGGGTGAGTAGGATCTTCCCGCCCGGCCGGGTCCGTGCAGCAGGGACGGGGCACGGCGCGGAAGGAGCAGGCGGCCACGCTCCGGTGGAACTTCGCCTCGGGCCCGTACCTACGTAGCCGGCGGGACGCAGTACGGCCGGGGCTGGCCCATCCTTTTGTGAGGCTGCGCCTGGCATCTACCGGGAAAAGGCTGCCTGGAGAAGTTCCTCGCTCAGCCTCTTGTTTTGGACGTATGGGTTCTGGTTAGCGTCGAGGCCGAACAGTGCGTAGACGCGCTGGAGTCCTTCGTACGCGTCCTGCTCGGCCGCTACGGTGCCCCGGTAGACCGCGGCCTCATACACCGACCAGGTCGGGCGGTCGGTGTCGGCGGGCCGCACGAACTGCACCGACTGCTGGCCGATGTCACGGGTGAACAGGTCGTCCCACACGGCCGGGTCTTCGACGTCCCAGGTGGTCACCCGCGCGTCCCCTCCCTGCTGGGGCCCGACGGGGTTCGTCACGGGTCGGTTCCCCCTCCCCGTCGGGCGCGTTCAGTGTCGTCTACGAGCCTGCGGACTCGCCGTCCGGGGCGCTGGTCACCCACTCCTGCGCGGCAGCCAGGTTCGGCGCGGTGCCCGTCATCTCGTACGCGAAGCCGTTCCACGCGAGCAGGGCCCGTGCCTCGTCGGGGCGCAGGTGGCTGCCGCCGCCGTGCAGCGGCCGGTGCTTGCGCCAGACGTCCATCGGCGGCCGCCGCCGCTTGTTGTACGCGGCGAGCGGGTCGTCGGCATCGACGCGGGGGACCACGCGGGATGGCTGGTTGACTGGTCCGGGACGGGAGTGCTTGCCCATGCGCTCGATGTTCTCAGGCCGCGATCGTGGTCGGCCGGGCGGCGGCGAGATCCCGCGCCCTCGTCCGTACGTCGCAGGCCGCTGCCGTCTCGTATCGACGGGCCGCGTCCAGCAGGGTGTTGAGCCGGGAGGCCACGAGGGTGGAGTCGACGCGGGCAGCGTCGGCGAGCGCCTGGTGGGCCGCGGCGGCGCCGCGCTCGACCTCACCTTCGTCAAAGAGAGAGGCGGCGAGCCCGACCCGGTCCATGACCTTCACGCGGTCGAACCCGGGCTTGCGGAGGGCGAGCGCGTCCTCGAAGTGCACGCTTGCCGCACGGCTGCCCCGATCGAGCCCGGCGAGGTCGCGGGCGGAGACCGCACGGGCGCCGGCGTGCTCGGCGGCGTCGAAGTAGCTCACCCACTCGGGGACGCCCGTGCCGAGCCCGTCCGCGAGAAGCTCGTCGGCAGCGCCAAGATGCCGCTCAGCCTGCTGCCGGTCGCCGAGGGCCGCGTGCACCCGGCCCGTCTGGGAGGCGACCAGGGCCTTCGTCGCGGGCATCTGCGCCTTCGCCGCGGCGACGCCGAGGAGACCGAGAGCGTCGGCGGGGTGGCCGAGGTGATCATTTGGTGGGACATGCGGGTGACGATTTCCACCCCGCGGTCGCGCTGCCCGGCCTCGCCCGCCGCATAGATCCCGTAACTCCAGAACCTTTGCGCGACCGGGTAGCGGGCCGCGTCATGGCTGACCCACCCGGCCAGCGCCGCCAGATCGGCGGTCGCCGCGAAGACCCGGGTCTTCAGGCTCGGCGGGACGCCGTCCTGGACGCGGCGGGCGACTTCGGAGAGCTGGGCGACGATCGCCGACCGGTACAGGCCGCCGCCCTTGGAGGCGTCAGCCTTGGTGAAGAAGGCGGTCACCTCCTCCAGCGCGGTGACGGTGTCCGCGTCGAAGCCCTTCGTCCTGGCGTTGAGGGCGCGGGCGGTGCCGCCGAGCATCCGTTCGGCGGCGAGGATCAGCGGGGCTCCGAGGGCGAGTTTGAGGGTGTCGCGGCGGTTCATGAAGTCCATCTGCGTCCATCCGGCCAAGGTCTGGGCGGCTGCCTCGGTCAGCAGCGGGAGCTGGATGCTATCGAGCACCGGACCGGCAGCCGTCAGACCGAGATCACCGGGAGTGACCGGCTGGCCGACTGATTCCGAGAGGACCTCGGCGAGCAGGGCGGGGACCGGCGGGCGGGGCTTCTCACCGTCGATCCAGCGGCGGATACGGGTCGCGTCCGGAGCGACCTGGCGGTGACCTTGTGCTTTCGCTGCCGCATGGAGGCGGCGGGCGATCTCTCCGTGGGACAGCCCGGTCGCCGCGATCCACAGCGCCAGGTGCGGGTTGCCGGATCCGCTGGCCATCGTTGCCTCGCCTTCCCCGCGTGCGTATACGGACCGTGATAGTTCCGCCACGGTTCGCGACCCCTACGGTACTGGTCAGGGAACCTGCCGGTCACCGATTCTGTGCAAGCGGCAGCCGCCCGGCTGACCGCTTTCGTCAAGGGGAAAGGGAATCGCATGGCGACGCTTGCACCCGAGGCTCCGTGGGCGATGCGGCTGGTCACCGACCGGCTGCCGGTCGGCCCGCCGTCCTACGCGACGGTGACGCTGGATACGTCCACGCAGACCGCCCGCTACACCGACACCGCCGGCCAGATTGTGGAGATGGGCAAGCACGGCACCTCGAAGACGACCGGTACCGCGTCCATGTCCGGCGGCGGGGACGGGCAGAACCCACAGCCGCAGACCCAGGACGACCACACCACCGACTACGAGTCGGACTGAGCTGATGGCCTCCACCGTCCTGGTCGTCACCACGCTGGAAGACGTCACCGCGGACTGGGTCATCACCGCGCTGAACGCGCGTGAGGTGCCCGTCGTACGCGTCGACCCCGCCGACATCGGACCCGCCCTGACCTTCGGGTTCCACATCGGCGAGGACCGCCCCGCGTGGAGCGGACGGCTGCGTACGGCGAGCCGGGAGGTGGAGCTGGGGGAGGTGGCGGCGGTGTACTGCCGCCGCCCCACCCCGTACACCGCCCGGTATCAGCACCTGCCTCAGCAGCAGCGCGAGTTCGCCGCCGCCGAAGCCCGTCACGGGCTCGGCGGCGTCCTGAACCACCTGCACGGCGCTCTCTACGTCAACCACCCGGCCGCGATCACCCGGGCCGACTTCAAACCCGCGCAGCTCCAGAGGTTCGCCGAGCTCGGCCTGACGATCCCGCCGACCCTGGTCACCAACGACACCGAAGCCGCCCGGAAGTTCGCCGCCAACCACGACCGCGTCATCTACAAGACGTTCCGCGGCCTGCCCCGAGACGAGAACGGGCACACCGGAGCGATCTGGGCCCAGCGCGTCGATCCGGAGTCCTTCGACGACACCCTCAACGTGACCGCGCACCTGTTCCAGGCCGAGATCCCCAAGACCGGCGACGTACGCGTCACCGTGGTCGGCCGCCGCGTCTTCGCCCAGCAGATCGCCGCCCCCGATGGAGCCCTGGACTGGCGCCGGGGCGACTGGAACGAGCTGATCCACGCCCCCATCACCGTCCCCGCCCAGGTAGAGGCGGCCCTGCACAGCTACCTCGCCTCGTTCGGCCTGGTCTTCGGCTGCTTCGACTTCGCCCTGACCGGCGACGGAGACGACCCCGGGCACTGGACGGCGATCGAATGCAATCCGAACGGCCAGTGGGGCTGGCTGCCCGACGCCGCCGACATCACCGAGGCATTCGCCGACATCCTGAACACGGAAGGAGGCGGCAGGCCATGACCATGCCCGCCGACCCGGAGACCGACGCCGCACGGCTGCGCGAGACGATGACGAAGGCCCTCGCCGCTGACGGCGCCCTTGCCGACTCCGCCTGGCGGGCCGCAGTGGCGACGGTACCGCGGCACCAGTTCGTGCCCGGCTTCTACCTGCCCGCAGACGAACGCGACGCCCATGGCCTGACGGTGTGGGAGCCGGTCACCGCCGAACTCGACTACGGCCGCTGGCTCGGCGCCGCGTACTGCGACACCACCCTGATCACACAGTTCGACGGGGACGAACCCGACTGGAAACAGCCCGCCGTACGGCACGGCGGCGCCCCGACCTCGTCGTCCACACTGCCCTCTCTCGTGCTGCGGATGTGGGCCGACGCCGACATCCAGGAGGGGCACACGGTGCTGGAGATCGGCACCGGCACCGGCTACTCGACCGCGCTCGCCTGCGAACGCCTCGGCTCCGCCGATGTCACCTCCATCGAGGTCGATCCCCACCGGCTCGAGCAGGCGGCCAGCGCACTGTACGGCTGCGGCTACACCCCGACCCTCGCCGTGGCGGACGGGCTGTACGGGTACTGGCCCGAAGCGTCGTTCGACCGGATCGTGGCCGCATGCTCCTTCCGCGCCGTCCCGCCCGCGCTCCTCGCGCAGACCCGGCCGGGCGGGAAGATCCTGCTCACCCTCTCCGGCTGGCTCTACGGATACGCCCGCGTCCTTCTCACGGTCGCCGAGAACGGCACCGCCGAGGGGCAACTGCTTCCCGGAACGGTGTCGTTCATGTCCGCGCGCACGCACGCGGCGCCGGCGTTCGGTAACCCCGCCCACTGGGCCGCGGGCCTGCCGGATCGGGCCCGTACGACACGGCAAACCCCGGAACGGATCACGGCCGCGACCGAGGAGGCGTTCCACCTGCGGTTCCTCGCCCAGAGTGCGGTGCCGGACGCGCAGATGACGACGGTGGGCGAGGTCGTGCACCTGGTCGACGTCGTCACCGGCTCCGCCGCCACCCTCATCCCGAGCGAGGGCGGCTGGGCTGTGCGCGAGGCCGGACCGGTGACGCTGTGGGAGAGGATCGAGCACGTCCTGGACGCCTACGACGCGGCCGGCGCCCCGGGCCCGGACACCTTCACTCTGCACGTATACGGCGACGGTCAGCACCTGCGGCACCCACAGATGCCAGCCCTGCCGCTGCCCAGGCCCTGACCGGTACGCTCCAGGCGCGTGGGCGGACTCGTCCTGTTCGTGCCGACCGTTGTCATCGTCGCCGCTGCGGCCGACATGTCCGGGCTCGATGTCAAGATGCAGGAGAACGAGGGCGTGTAGTCCTGGTTGGATCAACCTGAGCGTCGCCATCTGGTGAGGCCCGGTGCCCGGGCGACACCTTCGCGAGCACCGGGCCGCTGCACCGGACTGTCCAGCACCCTTGCGCGGGTGCGTCCGAGGCTTCGGCGGCGACACGTGCGCATCATGTTCGCCAAGGTGCTTGCGGGATCGGTTTCGCCGGGCACCCGGCCGCCCGCGGGTGTCACTGCCCGGGCAGCGTGTGCGCGATCAGAGCCCAGCAAGGGTGAGTTGCTGCCATTGTGGTCGTGGATGTGAAGGTTGGGACTGCTGCGTGATCGGGTGACATGTCGGGTGTGTGCCAGCTACGTGTCACCGGGCAGGGTGCTCGGGTTTGGGCCCCTGTCGATGGATTCCTTCCATAGGATTGCCTCTGATGCGTGGCCAACGAGGAGGCATGGGTGGGAAATCTGGGGGGGTATCAGACGATGACGACGCTGGCGAAGAAGGTGGGCGGCCCCGGAGCGCTGACCGTCGTCATTGCCGTGGGTGGGTGGGCCATTGGCCGGGGTGCTGAATCTGGAGGGAGGAGCGTATTGAGGGCCGCCAAGGCTGCGGCCAGGAAGTGGAACGTCGCGTGCTCAACGAAGGGCCAGGTCTTCGACGTCGTGTCCGACGGAGGGGACGGCAAGGGCCTCACGCTCCGTGCAGGCGACCAGTTCCGAGTCATGGAGTGCGACGGGAAAGCGATTCTTATCGAGGTGCTCGGTGGCACGAACAATCCCTACTTCACGTCAGCGCAGTTCCTCACGTCGGTGTCGGGATTCCCCACAGAGGGGAAGGTTGATGCCGTGTAACTCGACTGTGGTGCCGGCACTCGAATTCCCCCAGCGGGTACATGGGCGAGTCCACGAGCAGAGAAATCGACTACTCCCACGAAACCGGAAAGCCTGTTCGTTCACTTGTCCTGCCCCCGCTGCAACGTAGCCCGCTGAGGACTTCCTGCGGACTCCGAAGGCTGCCCCGGGACGGGCATGCCAGGGCCCCGAGGGGCGAGTCTCCCGGGGCCCGCTCCTTGCTGTTCTTCAATTGCTGGTGTGCGCTGGGTCGGCGGCCTGAGCCTCGGCGAAGGTGCCGTAGTCGGTGGATCGGTTGAGCAGCGTGAAGTCCATGTCGCCGGCGGTGAACCGGCTGGTGTAGTAGTGCCCGGTCGCGGCCTTGGGCTGCCGCCCGGTGACCGCGATCCGGCAGGCCCCTTCATGCCGCGGGCTTCGATGCTGGTGCTCCACGCGGGGCGTGTTGTCGTACAGGAAGTGCACGGCGTCCATCTTCCGCGGTGCGCCAGCCAGCGTGGTGGGCTCGTTGGCGGGGAGGGCTACTCCAGGGCGGCGATGAGGGGCGCCCACAAGGCATGGGAGCGGTCGGGAACGACGAGGTGGGCGGTGTGGCGGGCGCGGGTCATGACGACGTAGAGAAGCCGTGAGCCGTTGGGGAACGGTTCACCTTCGGGGCCGTAGTACTCGTCGTCGGCGAGCAGCAGGATGGTGGTGTCGGCTTCGCGTCCTTTGGTCTGGTGGAGGTTCATCACCTGCACCGGTCGCGGGCGCGGCCGGGTGTCACCCACCAGGGTTTCATCGCGGGCACGGTGGAGCTCTTCGGCGACCGCCGTGATGCTCTGGTCTTCCTTGAGCAGGCGCAGTGCGCGGCGGGTGGTGGGGGCGGCCTGGAGCCAAGCCTGGCCGCGGAAGGTTCCAATGCGGGCGTAGGCACCGGTGACGATGTCGGCGAGGCGGTCGATGTCGGCGTTCGGGCCGCTCCCCGCCGAGCGCAGATCCTGCGCGAGCGCCCGCAAGGCACGCTGCAGCGCGGGGTTGGACTGGTCCAGCATCTGCCGTGCGAGAGGGGAAAGCCCGCGGCCGCGCAGGCAAGCGGTGACGAACACGGCCAGTGCCCGCCGGACCTGGACGCCCTTCTGCCCGAGCGCGAACTGGACGAGGGCGAGCTGGGCGGAGAGTGCTTCTGCGTGGGCCTCGGTGAAACCGACCTGCTCGTGGACCAGGCTGGCCGCGGTCAGGGCGTCGGAGAGGGAGGTGGTGGCGATGTTGGTGTGGGTGAAGATGCTGACGGTGTGCTTCTTCTGGCGGGCGGCGCGGGCGAGTTCGATGACTTGCGCGTAGCCGGTGTCGTCGGTGATCCGTGTGACGGCGAGGCGTCCCTGCTGGGCGGCCGTGCGGAGGGCCGGGTCGGTGAAGCGGCGCCGGCGGGCGGCTTCCGCGGCCGCAGGCAGCACACCGGAGGGGTCACGGTAGCTGGCCGCCTGCAGGTCGATGCGGCGGGCACCGGGCAGCGCCATGGCATCCGCGATCCGGGCGGCGGGATTCACGCCGGGCTTGAACGAGCCCTCGTAGATGCTCTGGTTGACGTCGCCCAGCAGGATGCGACGCGCCTTGGGGGCGATCTGCTGCAGGAAGGCCCACTCGGTGGCGTCGGTGTCCTGGAACTCGTCGCAGATGACGAGGGTGTAGCGCCCGGCGTAGTGGTCGCGGACCTTGTTAAGAGCCAGCAACTGGCGGGCGGCCGGCATCAGCTGGTTGTACGTCATCCGGGGAGGGGCCCCGGGCACGGTCTGGTTGGCCTGGCTGAGCACGCTCTGCGGAGGCGGAAAGCCGTGGTGCGCACCGAAGCCGGTGATGACCCTCCAGGCGAAGCCGTGGAAGGTCGACACCTCCAGCCGCGACCGCAGCTCTCCGATGACGTTCGCGGCCCGGTCGATGATCTGGGCGACGGCGGTCCGCGAGAAGGAAAGAAACAACGCCCGTGTCGCAGCAGGCAGTTGGGCGCGCTGCCCGTGCCGGGCAGCCTCCCGCCGCAGCCGCAGCAGTCCCTCGTCCGCCGCTTCCAGGTGGGCGCGGGCGGCGGCTACCGCCGTCGTGGTCTTGCCGGTGCCGGCGCCGCCGCTGACCACCAGCACCCGTGCAGCGCTCTCGATCACCGTGCGCTGGTCCGCGGGAGCCTGATAGGCCATCAGGCGCCTTCCGGCCGGGACATGGCGGGCACGTCGATCAGTTGCGGCCCGCTGTAGGAGGGGTCGGCAGCCAGTTGCACCATGGCCAGCGTCATGGAGATCACTGGTGGGTGTGGTGCGTTGGGTTCGGCGTAGAGGGCTTCCAGGAACTGCTCGTGCAGGCTCTGTTTGTGGAGCACCTTGCACAGGTTGGTCACCGCGGCCTCGGTGAGCTGGCCGGCCATGGGGTCGGGGATGCCGTACTCGGTGAGTGTGGCGCTGGCGTCGGCGAGCGCCTGCAACGGGAGGCCGTCGCCCATGGCGCGCTCGATGGCGCCGGGAGGCAGCCGGACCACCGCATCGCACGCGGCCTGGATCTTGGCGATCTCGTCGCTGGTCTGGTCGCTGTCCTTGTCGCGGTCGATCACCGCCAGGACGCGGAAGCCCAACTGGCGTGCCAGGTTGGCGACGCGGGGAATCTGGCCGACGCCCCCCTCGCCTCCGGTGCCGGAGGCGACCAGCCGCACTCCGTGGGCGGACAGGGGCAGGAAGGAGGGCGGCTTGCGGCGGTCGACCATGCTGAGCACGGCCACGTCGTGCGGACCCTCGGTGATGGCGACCGTGGGCGCGGTCAGCGCGGCCAGCAGCTGGGTGTGCCACTGCCGCATCGCGACCAGTGATTTGCGGTCCATGATCCGAGTCAGCTGGTGGTGGGAGCGGACGCCGCCGTGGCGCACCAGCCGGATGACCTCGGTGGGCTCGAAGGCCCGGGCGGCCTCCGGCCGCCGGGTGGACAGCCACACCTGCCCGGAGCGGGCGCGCAGCAGGGCCGCCAGGTGCTCGGTGGCCGGAGCATCCAGCTGGTCACCGAAGTCGTCGGCCAGCACCACCGCGCCGGGCACGGTGGCCAGCAGCATCGCCTCGGCCATCGACAACACCGCGCTGACCGTGCTGCCGTGCTGGGCCAGCCCGAGCATGCCGCCCGCGTCCAGATGCAGTGCCGCGCGTAGGGTCCGCAGCAGTGCGGCCACCGACCCGTCCTCGGTGCGGAAGCCGACCTGCTCCGCGGTGAGCGGGGCATCGCCGATCCGTTCCCCTGTCCCGCCGACCGCGAGTACCGCGTTGACGGCCTCGGCCACGGCCGGGTTGGCCGACAGCGCCGACACGGCCTCCGCGACGGCTTGGGCCAGCGCATCAAACGCCGCCGCACCGGCCTTGGCGTCCCGCTCGTCGAGGATGCGCCGCAAGCCGGCACCGGCACGCAACTGCAGGGGCTGGCCGGCATCGAGGGTGACCACCGGCAGCATCCGCCGGGTGGCGGCCGGAACCCGGGAGTACTGGCCGAGCGCCGGGTTGCTGCGCGCCGGGAAGTACACCACCGACTCCAGCGTCTCGGCTTCCTCGTCATAGCTCAGACGGTAGGCCAGCCGCGCGCACAGCGGAGCATCCGCAGACGCATCAGGATCCTCACTCGCGCACCCGGAGTCCTCCAGCGGCTCCAGGACCCCATCGAGCAACTGCTGCACATCGGGATCGAAATCGGTCAGCGTCACCTCGACCTGGGCGGCCTCCATCCGCTGCGGCACCGCAGAGGGAGCCTGCGGTGCCGCGCCGTTGTCGCCGGACGCGCCTTCTTCCGCCGCATCGTCTGGGCCGACAACATCGGCGGCTGGGGCTTCAACGGCTGCTTCCGCCTGTCCCTCGGTTACGTCATCGCCCGCTTCAGCCGGCGCAGGGTCGGCGCCGTCGGGGATGACCGGCCGCTGATGCAGATCGGACAGGGCGGCGCCACGCGCGGCATCCGGATCCAGGACCCGGGCAAGGGCGGTGATCAGGTCGGTGCGTCCGGCGCGGGGGACCCCCGCCACCAACACATGGCTGCCGGGACGCACATCAAGGTGTCCCCAACCTCTGAAGCTGTCAATCAGCACCCGTGTTACACGCACACAGGCATCTTTAACACGGCATGTACCTGCAGTCTGCCCATTATATGGAATCACCCGGACACGAACGTGCTTCCCTGGCGCGAGACCTGGCTCTCGAGGGTTGCTGTGGGGTACCCGGCAGCACAAGCCCGGGCCGATGGGCGGCGGCCGGTAGGCGCCCATCCCGGCAGCCAGGACCTGCTCGGCGCCGAACAGGACCAGGGCGTGGCGGACGTAGCCCATGAGGAACTCGTCCGGGCCAAGCCCGCCGATCACGACGCGGAGCCCGAGGTCAGCGATCTTCCTGTACGCCATGTACTCGGAGAACGTGGAGGCGTTGCCCATCGGGTAGTCCAGGGCGCCCACCATGTACGGCAGCACCCGGGGGAAGTCGATCGGATCCGGCTCAATCACCACGAGCTCGGCGCCGATGTCCGCGGCGATCCTCGTGGCGATCGCGGACTCGTCGAGACGCTCCTGGCCCGGGGAGCAGACGGTGACGCAGACTGGCGGGCGCATCAGGTAGGCGAGCACGGAGGAGTCCAGCCCGCCGGACAGTAAGAGCGCGAAGTCGCAGGCTGGAGCTCGCAGCGGCACCTGCTCGGCCAGGACGACCGAGAACTTCGCCAGCGCCAGTTTCGCTCGGCGTCTACGGCCAGGCGGCAACTTCCTCGATGGTGTCCGCGATCAGTACGGGCAGATGCTCCATGGCCCGTTCCAGGATCTTCTCGATGGGCACCGCGTGTCGGCTGCCGTCCACGTTGATGTGGTTCGCCCACTGGGCGGGCTGGTAGCGGGCGAGCATCGACAGTGCGTACAGCACCGCCCACCACGCCATCAGTGGGTGGAGCTCACGTGGCAGGCCCGCGACGGCGGGAAAGAAGTAGCGATGCCCGGCGTACTTCCGGGTCATCGCGGACAGGCGCTCCTCCCGGGTGCCTGTTTCCGCAGGCATCTTCCAGTGCATGTAGAGCCAGCCGGCGTTCGGGTGGTGCCGCTCGAAGTCCGGCTCGGCATCGGCTCCCGCCCGGCGACGGGCGAAGTCGTCATACCCGGCGGCGCCGGGGTAGCTCTGCAGGAATTCATCCAATGCTGTGCGACCGCCGTTGTCCACAACGCGGTCCAGGATGTCGCCGACGTGAAGGGTGAGCAGCGGGTGAAAGTCAGTGCCGTCGATCGAGTCCGCGCTGGCGTACAGGGGCGTGAACCGATCCCGGCCGGTCAGCGGGTACTGCAAGCTGGCAGGGAGGGTGTCCCAGACTTCCTCCAGCCGCACGACCGTGTCATTGCCCCAGACCGGCGACCGCAGCAGCTCGCTGAGCCGCACGAAGCTGCCGGCAGTGCCAACAGGATCCGTGCGGATCTCGATGTCGGCGAAGTCCAGGTGGTAGCCCGAGGCATGGATGCCGTGCGAGACCAGGTTCCAGTTCTCGCCCTTGAGATCGACGGCCGCGGCCGCAATTGCCCTGCCAGCCTGACTCAGGCCGTAGAACACCAGCAAAGGACGCGTCTGCGGGCCCACACCCTTAGGCCGTGTGTCGAAAGTGGATCTTGGGCTGTGAATGATCACGGTTCATGGGTCGGGGAGATCTCACGGACGAGCAGTGGGCGGTGCTGGAGCCGTTGTTGCCGAAGGGCACGAAGGCAGGCCGGCCGCCCGTCTGGCCTCGGCGGCGGTTGATCGACGGCATACGCTTCCGGGTCCGGACCGGTGTTCCGTGGCGGGACGTGCCCGTCGAGTACGGACCGTGGGGTCGGGTCTACGACCTGTTCCGCCGGTGGCAACGGGACGGAACCTGGCACCGGATCCTCACCCGGCTCCAGTCCCTGGCCGACGCGAAGGGTGCGATCGCATGGGACCTGAGCGTCGACTCCACGGTCTGTCGTGCTCATCAGCACGCGGCTAGGGCCCGCAAGCAGGGTGACCTGCAGAAGGAACCGCCGGGCGGTGTGTTTACCGAGCCCGGTGATCACGGACTGGGCCGCTCACGCGGCGGGTTCACCACCAAGTTGCACCTGGCTGTCGAGCAGGGCCAGAAGCCCATGGCGATCGTGATCACGGCAGGACAGCGCGGGGACTCGCCGCAGTTCGAACCCGTCCTGGCAAAGGTCCGCGTGCCCCGCATCGGGCCGGGCCGGCCACGGGTCCGCCCCAACCGGGTCCGCGCGGACAAGGCGTACGCCTCCCGCAAGAACCGTGCCTACCTGCGCCGCCGCGGGATCCGCTGCACCATCCCGGACCAGGCCGACCAGGCCCGCAATCGTCGGAAGCTCGGCTCTCGCGGCGGCCGGCCGCCGCGCTTCGACCCGGTTGATTACCGCGAACGTCACGCGGTCGAATGCGGGATCAACCGGCTCAAGAGACACCGCGCCGTCGCCACGCGGTACGACAAACTCGCGGTCCGCTACGAGGCGACGGTCCTCGTCGCGGCCATCAACGAGTGGCTGTGACCTCGGCCGTCATGCGGCGGGATCCACGTTCCACGTCTCCGGCAGATCGCTGCCGCAGAAGACGCAGACGAAGTCGTCCTCGCGCACGATGTTGTGCTCCTGGCAGTCGGGGCACCGCCGGAACACCACCTCGTGGGTGAAGCCAGAGGGCCGCCCAAGTTCTACGTCGTCCAGAGCACGAGCGACTGCCGGCCAGGAGGTCACGTCCGGGCAGTATCCGGTGGACTGGTTGCTGACCTCGCCCACGGTCCACCGGCCTGCCTCACGCATGAAGCTGATCTCGCCGGCACTGAGAACCATGCCCCCACCAGCGCAGGCCACGTGCTCACTTCGCCGCGGCGCCAGCCGAAGCACACCATCCGTGCCCACCACGAAGGTGAAAGGTTCGGTCAGCTCTGCCACCGATCGCTCAGCGATCCAACCGTCGAAGTCAGCCGCCGAGCTGATCGGGCACCCGCCGCTGCCGGTCCGGACCGCAGCCTTCAGTTCAACCGGCCCGACGTATCGGTAACTCCGCCCCCGCGCACTCACATCAGCCAACCTAAAGCACTTCCGACACACGCCCTAGTCTTCTGAGTCAGGAATTCTGTTCAGATAACTGGCGAGGCGTTCGAGGATCTCGTCCGCGGTCTTCGTCCAGACGTAGGGCTTCGGGTCGGTGTTCCAGGTGGCGATCCAGCTGCGGATGTCCTTCTCCAGGGCTTGGATGGACTTGTGGACGCCTCGCCGTATCTGCTTGTTGGTCAGTTCGGCGAACCATCGCTCGACGAGGTTCAGCCAGGACGAGCCGGTCGGTGTGAAGTGCAGATGGAACCGGGGATGGGCCAGCAGCCACTTCTTGATCGCGGGCGTCTTGTGGGTGGCGTAGTTGTCGCAGACAAGGTGGACATCGAGGCCGGCGGGGACCTCCTTGTCGAGCTTGACCAGGAACTTCTTGAACTCCACCGCGCGATGGCGGCGGTGCAGCGAGCCGGTCACCTCCCCGGTGGCGGTGTTCAGCGCCGCGAACAGGGTGGTGGTGCCGGCTCGGACGTAGTCGTGGGTCGCACGTTCGGGAACCCCGGGCATCATCGGCAGCACGGGCTGGGACCGGTCGAGGGCCTGGATCTGCGACTTCTCGTCGACGCAGAACACCAGGGCCCGTTCGGGCGGATCGAGATAGAGGCCGACGACGTCGTGGACCTTGTCGACGAAGTACGGATCGGTCGACAGCTTGAAGGTCTCCGACCGGTGCGGTTGCAGGCCGAACGCCCGCCAGATCCGTGACACCGACGACTGCGAGAGGCCCATCTCCTTGGCCATCGATCGCGTCGACCAGTGCGTCGCGTTCTTCGGAGTGGATTCCAGCGTCTTGGTGACCACCGCGGCGACCTGCTCGTCCGTCACGGTCCTGGGTCCGCCCGGACGTGGCATGTCACCCAGACCGGCGATCCGGTACTGCACGAACCGGGCCCGCCAGCGGCCCACCGCATGCGGAGTCGACCCCAGCCGGCCCGCAACGTCCTTGTTCGAAGCGCCAGTTGCGCACTCCAGGATGATCCGACACCGCAGGGCCCACGCCTGCGGCGTGGAACGACGCCGCACCCATTCCTCGAGTGCGGCTCGTTCCTCGTCCGACAGTGTCAACTCGGCCTTCGGCCGCCCGGTCCGCGCCATAGAGCAAGCCTATACATCTGAACAGAATTCCTGACTCAGAAGACTAGTGTTTCCATCACAGCCGCCGCGCGCCGAAGAATCGAGCGCGATGGGACACCCTGGGACACCAGGAGGAGGCTTGAACAGCACAAATCTCTCGCCCGTGAAGACCCCGCCGACGGGACAACGTGCGGTGCATCCGCACGGCCGGGTGGCAGGGCTGAGTCCAGCAAAAGAGGGCAGGGCACCGGCCGTCTGGCGGCGCCGACTTGAGAACACCCCCTCCGGCAGGCGCCAGACGCACGGCTTGCCCAGGCGACCGAACAGACCGGTCAGGCCGGCATGCAGCCGTGCAGCCATGCAGCCATGCAGGAAGCTACCGAGCCTCCATATCGCATGATCAGCAAAGATCAGCGAGGCTCCACAGGAGGCAGGTCACGAGGTGAAGGACTTCAATTGCGTGCCGTCTCTAGACGGACAAGGCCGTACGGTCGAGGCGATGCCGCTGCGAGCCGGTGAGCCGGAGGTCTGCCGCAGCGAGATTCTCCTCCAGATGGGCGAGCGAGCCGGTTCCCGGGATCGGCAAGATCACCGGGGAATGAGCGAGCAGCCAGGCAAGCAGGACCTGGGGGGCGGTGGCGCCGAGTTCGGTGGCGACGGCAGCGAGCCCGGATGCCTTGCCGAAATCGGCTGCTGAGGCGACGGGGCGCCAGGGAAGAAAGGCGATGCCGGCGGCCTCACATGCCTCCAGAACCGGCTCGTAGTCTCGGTCGAGGAGGTTGTAGCGGTTCTGTACGCTCGCGATCTCGGCTGTCTGCCGGGCCTCGGCGAGCTGCGCGGTCGTGACCTCGGACAGCCCGATGTGCCCGATCTTCCCTTCCAGTTGGAGTTCGCGGAGCGCGCCAACCTGTTCGGCGACCGGAACTTTCGGGTCGATCCGGTGCAGTTGCAGGAGGCCGACGCGCTCGGTCCGGAGCCGACGCAGTCCCTGCTCGACCTGCTCGCGCAGGCTCTCCGGCCGTGCGTCATACGCCCACTCTTCCGGCCCGGACCGGGTGACTCCGACCTTGGTGGTGATCAGCAGGTCGTCCGGGTACGGATGCAGGGCCTCGGCCAGGAGTTCCTCGTTGGCTCCCCATCCGTACAGGTGGGCGGTGTCGATCAAGGTGACGCCCAGTTCGACGGCACGCCGGGCTACCGCGATGGCGGCTTCCCGCTCAGGGCGAGGAGCGGTCGGCAGGCGCATGGCACCGAACCCGACCCGGGATACCCGGTATTCACCTCCGATGGAGAAAGTGTTCGCCCTGCCCGGAGTATTTGTTGTGCCTGAAGTCATCGGTTCGCCCCCTCGCCAGTCCGACCATACCCGGGCCCGCCACCCCTCCACGAACTCCTGTGGAGCGGCACCAGGTCCGGTAGATCATCCTGAAGGCGGTGGCGATGCCCCCCCCGTCGTCGACCACCACAACAGTGCCCGGCCTTGAGGTAGGTCGGGCACTGTCGTGTGCCCGTCTACCGTGGTTGCCCATGACAGTTCTGATTGTCGGTGGCAGCGGCTTCCTGGGCACCGAGCTCATCCGGCAGGCGACAGCGGCCGGGCTTCCCATAGCCGCGACGTACGCACACACGCACCGAGACACCCCCGGCGCCGAGTGGCATCACCTTGATCTGCGTGACCTGGCGCGCGTGGATGCCGTCATGGCCGAGGTGCGTCCGCGGCTGGTGGTCAACGCATCGAGCGGCGGAGCCGATTGGGCGGTCACGGCCACCGGACCCGTCCATCTCGCGACGATCGTCGCCAAGTACGGAGCCCGAATGGTCCAGGTCTCCTCCGACGCCGTGTTTTCTGGCGCCGACATTCACTACGACGAGTCCGCGCTCCCTGACCCGATCACTCCATATGGCGCGGCCAAGGCCGCGGCCGAGACTGGGATCCTCGCCGTAATCCCCAGCGCCGTCATCGCCCGCACCTCGCTGATCATCGGCCACGGACGCTCCGTACACGAACGCCTCGTACACCAACTCGCCACAGGGGACGTCGAAGGCGCCCTGTTCACCGACGACATCCGCTGCCCGGTCCACGTAGACGACCTGGCCGCAGCCCTCCTCGAACTCGCGGGAAGCGACGCAGCCGGCATCCACCACCTCGGTGGAGCCGACGCCCTGAGCCGCCACGAACTCGGCACCCTTATCGCCCAGCGCGACGGGCTCGACCCCTCCCGCCTCCCCGAGGGACGCCGCGCCGACAGCGCACTCCCCGGAGCCCTCGATGTGCGCCTGCGCAGCCCTGCGACTCAGCTGCAACTCCGCACCGAACTGCGGGGAGCTCAAGACTTCTTGACGCTCCGCTCCACCGAATAGACCGGACTCCGCCTGTCCCTGCAACTTGCTCCAGGGGCGCCGAGTCCCATCGGTCAGCGACCCCACACCGCCACCGAGGGCCCGTTCTCCCGTGAGAGCGCATGACGACCACTGCAACTCGCCCGGTATCGACCGTGCGACTTCGGGCCGCGTACGAAAGCTGACGGCCCCCGATCCTCGGCATCAGCGTGCCGACCCTCGGCGGAACAGGGGATGCGACTGGCCCACAGCCCGTACGCTCCGGCGTGTCCCGCGGCGGGACACGCCGGAGCGGCACGAAGCTGTACGCCGTCGAACAGCTGACGCCTGTCCATGTCGGTGGCACCGGCTTCTTGCCTGATCTGCTTTCGAAACACGCCTAGCAGTAAATTCTCACGGTGTAGTAGCCGATGCTGTTCCGGATCTTGTGCTACCCGGGTCCCCAAGACCCGCCAGTGCCAGTGAATCGGCCGGTACAGCCGTTCGGGACGTAGACGCCGTCGGCGTCGGTCATGCCATCCGCGCCATCCACGGACCGATCCCCGGGGTACAAGCGGACCTTGTTACCGCACGCTGTGCCACTTCCACCACAGTTCCAGTCGTCAGCTACGACCAACCACTTGTCCGAGGCGGTGGAGTTGATGACCCGACCACAGAGCTCCTGCCACGCGAAGTAGTCACATCCGCCAGCCGTAGCTGGTGAGGCGGTTGAGAGGTTGAGCCCGAGTCCCGCCAAGAGAAGGGCTCCAGCGGACAGAGCCGCCTTGACTCGCGGTGTGTGGGGCTTCTTCATGGTGCAGGCCTTCCTGTCTACAGAGGATGCGGCAGCCCATAGTGGCGGGGCGGAAACAAGACGCCGGATCCCTCCCTCATCCGAAGCTGCACCATGCCTGACCAGCAGAAATAAAGCGATCACGTTCGGTTGAGATACGGCTTCTGAACGCTTCACGATCGACCCCACACAGGCCTGAGGGGGACGAGGCCGTCCGTAGGAAGCGTTGCCCTGTGATCAGCTGCTCTTGCCGGCCTGGTCAGGCTCACCGAGACGCTCCGTCGGCCCACCGAACGGCAGGACCAGAGTTCGCCTCGCCAGAAGCCAGACGCCATCGGTCCTGCGGAAGGTGTCTTCATAGTGACCAATGTTTGCCGGCAACCGGGGTGGAACAAGCAGGCCTTCGGCATAGCCATCGACCCGGTAAGTTGCGAAATAGGTCGTGGCCGTTGCCTCGTTGGTCGAGTGAACAGTGACCAGAATGTTCGTACACATCCGCCTGGATAGCCGGTCCGCTGGCCGGAATCCGAAGTAGTGGCGAAGGGCTTCGCGTCCTTCGATAAGACGACCGTCACGCGGCCACTCCCAGACTCCGTCCGGGGTGAACAGGTCGGCTACCGTGCTCGGTTCGCCGAGATCGAGCCTTCGGACGAGCTCCAAGACCAAACGCTCACATGAGCGCTCAGCGAGCATACGGTCCAGGGAACCGAGATCTCCGTTAGTCATCTGCAACCTCTATCAGCCGCCGTGCCAGACCACGAGTGCCTTTCGTCGGCATTGGGGCCGGACACGGGTGAGCTGATCTGCTCCGAACCCGCTTGCGCCTCCCAGGAGAGCCCCCCCACGAGCGGGTTCCCATCAAGACAGCCTTCAGATTCCACGAACCCGAAGGTTTCGGTGTGGTGGTGTCGTCACGCGCCCGCCGGCCTGGGCACCCAGGCCCTGGTAGCCGGCATGGGCCAGGTTTTCCACGGCGGGTCCGTGAGCCAGTAGCCTGACCAGGCCCAGCTTTCGGGCGCGCGTGATGTCCGCGCAGCTGGCCGGCTCGGCCGGACTGCAAAACAGCAGCCACCCTGCAGAGTCCGTAACGACCATGTGAGCTGCACTGCGTTTGGTGGAGTCCCTGATGCCAGGGTTACGATCCTGGCGAA